>NZ_JBAZAH010000011.1:0-40214 GCF_041672065.1 Aliarcobacter sp.
AGGACATTTATTATGATTGCAAAAATTGGAATAATTACAACAAGTGATAGAGCTAGTGCTGGAATTTATGAGGATTTATCAGGAAAGGCTATTATTGATACTTTAAATAGTTATTTAAAATCTCATTGGCAAGAGGTTTATAGATGTATTAGTGATGATAGAATGACTATTGAAGAGACTTTAATAGATTTAATAGATAATCAAAAGTGCTGTTTGGTTGTTACAACAGGAGGAACAGGACCAGCCTTAAGAGATGTAACTCCAGAAGCAACAGAAGCTGTGTGTGATAGAATGATGCCAGGATTTGGAGAGCTTATGAGAAGTGTAAGTTTACAATATGTTCCAACAGCTATTTTATCAAGACAAACAGCAGGACTGCGAGGAAGCTCTTTAATAGTAAATCTTCCAGGAAAACCAAAATCAATAAAAGAGTGTTTAGATGCAGTTTTTCCAGCAATTCCATACTGTATTGATTTGATGGAAGGTCCATATTTAGAGACAAATGAAGAGATTATAAAAGCTTTTAGACCCAAAAAATAACTAATATAGAAAGATAGGAATATAATCTATTTTCATAAAAAAATTAAGAGCTTTAAGATATAATCCACCTCATGGAAAATTTAATTAAAAAACTAGATCTAAGCGACTATATAACAAGCTTTTCAAAACTTTTTGCAAGAGACAAATCTATAATTTTAGAGGGTGATATAAATATTCACTATAAACTAATAGATGAGTTAGGAAGATTTGATTTTAAAGCTCCTTTGAGTGTTGAAAATCTTGATTCTCAACTGATTCATTTGCAAAAGCAGGGTATTTTAAAAATTTATGAAATATTTGAGTTTGTAAAAATTGTAAACTATTTTTTATATCTAAAAAGATTCAATTTTGAAGGTAAACTTTTTGAGTGGATTGAGAAAATAACAATTCCAAATGATATTTTAAAAATTTGTCAATACTTTGATGATAAATCAAATTTAAAAGAGGGTGTAAATGAAGATTTTGACAATATCAAACACGCTATTTATAAAAATAAAGAGGATATTAAACAAAGTCTTTATAAAACAGTAAACTCTTCAAAACTAAGACCATATTTGGTTGATATGCAAGTTCACTACATAAATGAGCAGGAGTGTTTGCTTTTAAGAGGTGGTTTTAGTAATATTTTAAGTGGAAGCGTAATAGATAGATCAAATAGTGGATTTTTTTATGTAGTTCCTCATAGTATTAGTGAACTTAAACAAAAACAAAATGATTTAAGAAATAAACAAGAGGAGATTTTATTTAAACTTTGTAAAGAGATATCATCAACTTTTGAAAAAAATCTTCTTTTTTTAAAGTTTATAAACAAAGAGTTTGATAGATTTGATCACTACCAAGCAAGAATATTTTTTGCAAAAATAGGGGATAAAAACTTTATTCTTCCTTCAAAAAGTAGTGTAAACAAACTTGTAGAGTTTTCTCATCCAGCACTAGCAAATGCCAAGCCAATATCAATTGATTTTTCAAAAAGTGTTGTAATGATAACAGGTGTTAATGCAGGTGGAAAAACTATGATGCTAAAATCTATTTTAAGTGCTGTTTTTCTATCAAAATATCTTCTTCCATATAAAGCTCACAAAGATACAAAAGTTAGCAATTTTAAATATATAAATGCTGTTTTAGATGACCCACAAAGTGTTAAAAATGACATCTCAACATTTGCAGGTCGTATGGTTGAGTTTTCGAAACTTTTTTCAAGCAAAAATGCTATTGTTGGAGTTGATGAGATTGAACTTGGAACAGATTCAGATGAGGCTGCTAGTTTGTTTAAAGTTATGATTGAAGATCTAATTCAAAAAGATATAAAAATAGTTATCACAACTCACCATAAAAGATTAGCAGCTCTTATGGCTTCAAATCCTGATGTTGAATTAATAGCAGCTTTATATGATGAGGAGAATCAAAGACCAACTTATGAGTTCTTGCAAGGAACAATAGGAAGATCCTATGCTTTTGAAACAGCTTTAAGATATGGAATTCCTTTAAATGTTGTTAAAAAAGCTAAAGAGGTTTATGGAGATGATAAAGATAGATTAAATGAGTTAATTGAAAGAAGTAGTGAGTTAGAGCGAGAGTATAAACAAAAGATTCAAAAATTAAATAGTGAAATTGAAAACTATCAAAGATTATCAAATAATTTAAAAGAGCAAAAAGAGCAGCTAGATGAGCATATTTATATTGAGAAGTCAAAACTTCACAAAGAGTATAAAGATGCACGAGAAGAGGCTAAAAAAGCTATTAAAACAAAGTTAATTGAAGATTCTCATAGACATTTAAATATCTCTCATAAAATTGTAAAAGAGATAGAAGTAGAAAAAACTGAAGATGAAATTGTTGATTTTAAAGTAAATGATAGAGTTAAATATAGAAATACAAAAGGATCAATTTTATCAATTAAAGGGGTTAAAGCCTTTATTGAAACTGATGCTGGATTGAAGATGCAAGTTTTATTAAGCGAACTAAAAAGAAGTGGAAATCCACTTCCAAAACCTAAGAAAAAAGTATCTTTAAATGTTGCAAAATCTCAAAGTGGTGATATAAAACTAGATCTTCATGGTCAAAGAGCAGAAGAGGCTATTGAAAATCTTGATAAATTTATAAGTGATGCACTTTTGGCTGGTTTTGAAGAGGTTTTAGTTTATCATGGAATTGGTACTGGTAAATTAGCATTTGCAGTTAAAGAGTTTTTGAAAAAGCATCCAAAAGTGAAATCTTTTGAAGATGCTCATCCAAGCAGTGGAGGATTTGGAGCTAAAGTAATTAAACTTTAGTCTCTTCCTCTTTTATCTTTTTTTCACATAAAATTTTTGTAATTCTGTTGTTATTAACAGCTAAAATCTTATATGTACAATCTTTGTCATTAATAGTTTCACCCTCAATTGGTAATCTTCCAATAAGGTTTAAAATTCTTCCACCAATAGTTACAGCTGATAACTCATCTTTTTCAAACTCAATATCTAAAAGTTCTTCAACTTTTTCAATATTTACAATTCCATCAAACTCATAACGATTTTCATCTATTAATAAAATAGATTCATCTTTTGGATCGTGTTCATCAGTTGTTTCACCAATAATCTCTTCTAAAATATCATCCATAGTAATAAGACCAGAAGTTCCACCATACTCATCAACAACCAAAGCTAAATGAATTCTACTTTTATTCATTCTTGTAAGAATTGAAGATATTGAAGTGTTTTCAGGCACCATAATAATTGGTCTTACAAGTTTAGAGATATCAAGTTTTTTACTCTCTAAAACATCATTTAAAATATCTCGTGAGTGAATCATTCCTACAATATTATCTTTACCACCATTGCAGTATGGATATCTTGTATGTTTTGTTGAAATAACTCTTTTGATATTCTCTTCTAAAGATTTTTCAGAGTTCAAACATATCATATCTTTTCTTGGAGTCATAATCTCTTTTGCAACAGTCTCAGAAAAATCAACAGCATTTTTAATTATTTCGCTTTCAACTGAGTCAATATGACCACCTTTAAAACTCTCATTTACAATAATTCTAAGCTCCTCTTCTGAGTGAGCTAGTTCATGTTCTGTAGCTGGTCTAACATTAAGTACTCTTAAAATAGATGCAGCAACAATATCAAAGAATCTAATTAGTGGATAAAAAACTAACCAAAAAATGTATAGAGGTCTTGCTATATATAAAACCATAACTTCAGCTTTTGCAATAGCAATAGATTTTGGAACAATCTCTCCAAAAACTACATGTAAAAAAGTAACAATAGAAAAAGCAATAATAAAGCTAATAGTATGTAATAAAACTGGGTTATTTGCCAAAAAAGTTACATTTGATTCTATAAGTCTTGCAAGTGCAGGTTCACCAATCCAACCAAGAGCTAGTGAAGAAAAAGTAATCCCAAGTTGAGTTGCACTTAAATAAGTGTCAAGAGAGTTAGACATTTTTAGTGCCAAAGATGCACTTCTTTTTCCTTGTTTTACAAACTCTTCTAACTTTGTTCGTCTGACTTTAACAATAGCAAACTCTGAAAGAACGAAAAATCCATTTAAAAGCACTAATATAAGTGCAACAAGAAGCATAATATAGGATTGTATATCAGGGTCCAATAATTTTCCTTTAATTAAAATTTATTTTAGCTTGAAAATATAAACAATATTGACTTAATTTAAGCTTTTTATTAAGTAACTATTTTGTAATGTTTATTTTAAAAGTTTTATATTTAAGTCAATATTTGATTTTGTTTTTACGCTTTGATTATCTATTAAAATTTGTCTCTCATCTACACCTTTTTCTTTGATTAAATACTCTTTTATATTTAAAGCTCTTAAAATTGAGTGCTCCTCTTTCTCCTCTTTTTCATTAAAAGATGCAGAAAAATTGATACCTAACTCTTTTTTACTATTTAATATCATTGCGATTTTATCCAAAGTCTCTTTTTGAACAGGAGTAATCTCATTTTCATTTTTTGTAAAATGAACACTTTTTATCTCATCTTCACTAAAATTAAACATTGAAGCAACAACTGAAAAAGGAGCAGTTGCAACTTTTGTCATTAGATTTAAAAAAGATTTCCATATTATTTTAGCTAGTGAAAATTGTGGATCACTAATATTTCCAGAAACAGGAAGATTAATATCAATTGTTTTTGATAAATCTTCTAGAAGTACAACTGCCAAATCTAAAGGTAAAACTATTGCATTTTCACTAACTACACTATCTGTAAACTCTATGTTTTTTATTATTAGCTCATTTTTAGCTTTTAAATTTGAGTTTTTAATATCATAATCTAAATTCAAATCTAACCTTCCACCATCAAGTTTTCTACCAAGATATTTTGAGCTATAAGTTGAAAAATTACCTATATTGATATTTTTTAAAATAAGTTTAATATCTGAAAACTCTTTAAAATCATGAATATTTAAAAGATTTTTTGAATTTAAAACACCATATCTATCTACTATTGCATCTAAATCAAATTTGTACAATTTATCTTTTGGAGATATATTTGCTTTTATATTTGATATGTCAGTTTCAAATTTATCTGTAGTGCTATTGCTTTTTGTATGAAAAATTATATTTTCATTTGTAAAATTTAAGTTTAAAATATCAAAATCTAAATTTTTGAAATCAAAAGATGAGTTTATAAAATCTATATCTTTTGTATTTAAATTCAAAGAGTCAATTTTTAAACTTGATTTAGTGATATTATCGATTAAATTGTAGTTTAAATTTTCAATATTTAAATTTGATATTTTAAAATCCCAAGATTTATCATTTTCATTTTTCTCTTCTAAACTCTTTTTATCTTCATCTTTTTTGTTATTTATCAAATTTGAGAAGTTTGAACCATCTTTATTTAAAATCATATTTGTTGTTAAATCATCAAATTTGATTAAATTTATATCAATATTTTTTAAATCTAAATCTATATTTGTATCTTCAACTGCAAATTTATTTAAATATAAAATCTCATCATCATCATCTTTTATCACTTTTGTATTATTTATTTCAAATAGTTTACTAAATAACTTTAGTTTTAAATTATCTTCTAAGTTTACATTGTAGTTTAAAATAAGATTGATATTTGATTCATCATTTATTTTAAAATTAAAAAGTTTTTTATCAAAAGCTAAAAGATCATTTATTTTTAAATCATCTATTTTAATTTGACCATCAATATTTAGTGGATTTAATTTAATACCAGCTTTAATACTAAGTTTGCTATTTTGATTTATAATAGCTTCAAGATTGTTTGATGATAGGTAGTTTTTATATGTTCCAAAGTCGTATATTGTGTAGTTTAAATCTTTTAGATTTATATTAAACTTCTCATCATCTACAACTTTGCTATAGTCTATTTTTGAGTTTTTTAATGAAATTTTATATACAAAAAAATCAAAGCTATTTTCACTTTTTTTCTCAGTTTCTTTGGTTTCTAAACTCTTTTCATTCTCTTTTAATAAGTGTGCAAAATTTATCCCTGCATTATTATCAACAATATTTATGTATGCTTCATCTAAAGTTATATCTCTTACTCTTAAATGTCTCTCTTCTAGGGATTTTAAAGTTGCTATATCAATATATAGATTTTTTAATGAGAAAATAGTATCTTCTTCATATATTAAAGCAAAATTTTTAATATTTAGTTCAAAGCTTAGTGGATTGAAGTATATTTTATCAATTTTTGTTTTTGTAACTAAGGTTTTATCTAAATTTGAAATAATAAGTTTTTTGGCAATAAAAGGAACTAAAAAAAATCCCAATAATAGATAAAAAACTACTAAAGCACCTAGAATTTTGGCTATTTTTTTCATACTATCTCCTCAATAAAATATCTTTGGTTTTTACTTTTTACTACTAAATTTGTATCAAAAATTGTACTTAAATTTTCGCTAGTTAAAATCTCATCTTTTTTACCACACTTATAAATTGTTTGATTATAGATTAAAGCTACATTTTTTATTTGAGGAAAAATCTCTTCAAGGTGGTGTGTTACTAAAATTATAGTTGCATTTGAAGATAGCTTTTCTAACATTTTTATAAAATTTATTTGTGCTTTTATATCAAGCCCAACTGTTGGTTCATCTAGTACAAAAGCCTTTGGATTGTGAATTAAAGCTCTTGCAACTATACATTTTCGAAGTTGTCCAGTACTCATAGAAGATACTTTTTTATCTTTTAAATCAAAAATATCTAAGAAATTCATAACTTCAAGAGCTTTTTTTATCTGCTCTTTTGTAAAATCTTGATGAGTAAATACTCCTATTGAGCTATAAAATCCACTTAATACAACTTCAAATCCAGTTAAATATCCAGCCTCTTTTTCAAAATAGTTGTGTAGGTCATTTGTGATTACTCCTAACTCTTTTTTTAGATCAAAAATTGAGTATATACTTTTTCCAAAAATCTCTTTTTTGAACTTTTTTGTATGTCTTGGATGAATTTGTGATTGAATTAGTTTCATTAAAGTTGATTTTCCACTTCCATTTGCACCTAAAATTGCAAAGTGTTCACCACTTTTTATTTTTAAATTTATATTCTTTAAAACAATATTTTCATCATATCCAACATCAATATTTTCAAAATCTATTATATACACAAAAATCTCCTAAATTTTAAAATGCTCATTCTATAATAAACAGACTAACTATTTTATTAAGTTTTTTAATTGTAAAATATTGTCGCAATTTTTTTTGCTAATATTTTTAGCAAAAAATTTACTACCAAAAAAGGAGCGTTTAGCATGAATAATCAAATTAAAGTTGCAATTGTTGGATATGGAAATTTAGGAAGAGGTGTTGAACTTTCTATTTCAAAAAATCCTGATATGAGTTTGGTGGCTGTTTTTTCAAGAAGAGACCCAAAAAGTGTAACTACAATAAACACTCCTGTTTATAGTGTAGAAAATATTTTAGATTTTAAAGATAAAGTTGATGTTTTAATTCTTTGTGGTGGTTCAAAAGATGATTTACCAATACAAGGACCTTTATATGCAGAGCATTTTAATATTGTTGATAGTTATGATAACCACGCAGAAATTCCAAGCTATTTTGCAAGTGTTGATAAAGTTGCAAAGCCTAATAAAAAAGTAGGAATGATATCAATTGGTTGGGATCCTGGAATGTTCTCAATAAATAGACTTTTTGGTGAAGCACTTTTACCAGATGGAGATACATACACTTTTTGGGGTAAAGGTTTAAGTCAAGGACACTCAGATGCTATTAGAAGAGTTGAGGGTGTAAAAGCTGGAGTTCAATATACAATTCCATCAAATAGTGCTATTGAAAAAGTAAGAAGTGGAACAAGACCAAGCTTGAGTACAAAAGATAAACACACAAGAGAGTGTTTTGTTGTTTTAAAAGATGGTGCTGATGCTAAAAAAGTTGAAAATGAGATAAAAACAATGCCAAACTATTTTGAGCCTTATGATACAACTGTAAATTTTATCTCTCAAGAAGAGTTTGATAAAAATCACAACACTATGCCTCATGGTGGATTTGTAATTAGAAGTGGAAATAGTAGCAATGGTATTAATCAAGTAATTGAGTACTCTTTAAAACTTGATAGTAATCCTGAGTTTACAGCTAGTGTACTTGTGGCTTATGCAAGAGCTACTTATAAGTTGGCTTTAAAAGGTGATTTTGGAGCAAAAACTGCATTTGATGTAGCACCAAATTTACTATCTGCTAAATCTCCTGCTGATTTAGTAAAAGAGCTTTTATAGTATTTTAAAATTGGGTAATTCCCAATTTTGAATATCTAACTCAATTGATTTTCAAGCTCTTTTAATAAAAACTCTCTCTCTTTTATTCTAACTTCAATCAAATTTAATTGTGAATTTTTATCCACAATTTTTCTTTGTAAACTCTCAATTTCATCCTCTTTTGTCAAAATATGAGTAATCAAATCTTGAAACTCTCTATTCTTCTCATCTATTTTATTTGCAATTGAACTTAAAACTGTATGTTTTGATGTAAGCTCTTGATTTAGCTCTTCAAGAAGATGCTCTTTTGCTAAGATTTTATTATTAAGATCAAAAATTAATTGCTTTTTAGAGTCTATTTTAAACTCTAAAGATTTTAAATCTTGCTCTTTAGCTCCAATAATATCCATATTGCTATCCAAAATTTTATATATTTTTTGTGGAGCATATTCAAGTTTTAAAATATCTGCAACTATTTTAAGTCTCTCAACCATATCTTTTTTTTGCATTCTAGCATTTCTTCCAAGTTTAAAGTCAAACATAGAAAAAACAGCATGAGCATGAGGATTTGAAACTTTTACATAAGTTTGAATATCAACAATTTGTGAAAACTCTTCTGGTTTTTCACTTGGATTATCAATACTACAAATATACCAGTTGTCATCTTTTTTTATAATATTTTTATATGGTTTATAAGTTACACCATCTTTTAAAAAATACCCCTCATCTTTATGAATTGTAAGATTTATAAGTTCATGTCCACCAAATTTCTGCTTTAAATCAAAAAATAGATTTACCAAATCATTTTGCGTGTGAGTATCATCTATAGTTATAATTGCCTCTTGAAACATATTTGAAATAGCACTTTGTTGCATTTTTTGTTTTATTGTTTGTTCATACTTTTGTTTTGCAAATTCTAGAAAATTGTCGTAGTCATAAAAACTTTTGTAGCTGTTGTAGTTGCTATTTTCAAAAATAGCACTATTGTGTCCGTTTAATCTTTGTGTGTGTATATCTGTAAATTCGTTTCTTCTATTTACAGAAAAAGATGCTTTTCTCATTTTACTCTCCCCTAAGTGGTGCTTTAGCACCTACTAATGGGTAAAATTGTTATATGTTTTTTATTAAAATTTGATTAAATTGTCTTAGAAAATCTTCTTTTATCTTCAGGAATTTTGTTTAAATAAGCATCAAAAGGCATACATATATTTCTAATTAGCATAGTTCCTGTGGCAAATACCTCTATTTTGTCATCAAATATTTTAAGAAGTTGTGCATCTTCAAACTCTTTTAAAGCCTTTAGTGCATCATCAAAATACTCTTTAAAGTTAATTTTAAATTGCTCTTCTACTTTTTTGATATTTAAAGAGAAGTTGCTCATAAGTTCCATAATTACAAATTGTCTTAAAATATCATCATCTGATAGTTTATAACCTTTAAATACTGGTAAATCTTCATTATCAATAGCCTTTTCCCAAAGTTCCAAATCTTTGTAGTTTTGTGCATAATAATCAACACCATTTCCAATTGATGTAACACCAATTCCAATTAAATCAGCACCACCTTTTGTAGTATATCCTTGGAAATTTCTATGAAGTTCACCTTTTAAAATAGCTTTAAAAAGTTCATCATCTGGTTTTGCAAAGTGGTCCATTCCAACCATTTTATAGCCATTTGATGTGAAAAAATCTATTGTAAATTTTAGCATCTCAAGTTTTTCATCTGGTTTTGGAAAAGTTGTTTCATCAAATTTTCTCATAGTTTTCATAAGCCAAGGAACATGCGCATAATTAAATACAGCAAATCTATCTACATCTAAAGTTAACATCTTTTCTAAAGTAGTTTTAAAACTCTCTTTTGTTTGGTGTGGTAAACCATAGATTAAATCTGTATTAATAGATTTAATTCCAGCATCTCTAGCTATTTTTATTACATTTTGTGTAAGCTCAAATGGTTGAACTCTATGAATTGTTTTTTGTACACTCTCATCTAAATCTTGAACTCCAAAGCTAAGTCTATTAAATCCACCAGCTTTTAAAACATCCATATGCTCTTTTGTGAAATATCTTGGATCTACTTCACAAGATATCTCTGCATCAAGGCTAAAATTTGGAAAAATATCTTTGATTTTTTTTATTAAATCTTCTAGCTGTGATGGTGAAAAATATGTTGGAGTTCCTCCCCCAAAGTGCATTTGAGTTACAACTCTTGAAGTATCTAAATGTTTTTTTAAAATATCAAGCTCTTTTTTAATATACTCAATATATCTTACTTTTTTATCCTCTTTTGATGTAAAAATTGTATTACAACCACAAAAATAACAGGCACTTCTACAAAAAGGTAGATGAAAATATAGAGATAAATTTCTACTTTTATCTTGATTTTTAAAATACTTTTTTAAATCATCTTGTGTAAAACTTTCACTAAACTCAGGTGCAGTTGGATATGAGGTATATCTTGGTCCTGGCTTTGAATATTTTACGAATTTTGCGAAATCTATCATCTATTTATTGTCTCTTTTTTTGCTTTTTTTATCTTTTTGTTTTTCATCTCTTTTTTTATCTAACCAAACCATAATACCTTTTTGAGCATGAAGTCTATTTTCAGCCTCTTGGAAAACTCTACTTTGTTCTCCTTCAAGTACAGCTTCACTAACTTCATAATCTCTATAAGCTGGAAGACAGTGTAAAAATATAGCTTTTTTACTAGCAAGTTTCATAATATTCTCATCAACTATAAAACCACTAAAATCTTTTATTCGCATATTTTTTTCAGCTTCTTGACCCATTGAAATCCAAGTATCAGTTGTAACAACAGTTGCTCCAGCAGCTGCCTCTTTTGGATCAAAACAAGTAGAGATTTTTGCACCACTTTTTTTAGCCTCTTTTAAAGCCTCTTTTAAAATATCTTGATCTACTTGATAATTTTTTGGAGTTGCAATTCTTAACTCAAATCCTAATTTTGAAGCCATATTTAGCCATGAGTGAGCCATATTGTTTCCATCACCAATATATGCAACAACTAGATTTTTATCAAGTCCCTCTTCCATTATTGTTAGATAATCTGCCATTAATTGAACAGGGTGAAGTTTATCTGTAAGTCCATTTATAACAGGAACTTTTGAGTATCTTGCAAACTCTTCAAGTTTCTCTTGCTCAAAAGTTCTAATAGTAACCATATCAACCATTCTTGAAATTACTCTAGCAGTATCTTTCATAGGTTCACCTCGACCTAGTTGTATATCATTTGATGATAAAAATAGTCCAACTCCACCCAACTCATAAATACCAGCTTCAAAT
Organism: Aliarcobacter sp.; assembly: GCF_041672065.1. Taxonomy (NCBI): domain Bacteria; kingdom Pseudomonadati; phylum Campylobacterota; class Epsilonproteobacteria; order Campylobacterales; family Arcobacteraceae; genus Aliarcobacter; species Aliarcobacter sp. The sequence goes on from NZ_JBAZAH010000011.1 coordinate 11,528, forward strand.
GAAACTCTTGTTCTTGTAGAGCTCTTTTCAAAAATCATACCTAAAATCTTTTTAGGCATATAATCTTTGTGTTTACCAGATTTTGCATCATTTTTTATCTTTTTTGCCAGATTTAAAATCTCTAAAATCTCCTCTTTTGAGAAGTCCATTAAGCTTAAGAAGTGTCTCATACTATATTCCTTAAATTATTAAAAGTTATTATTTTAGTTAATTTAACTTTATAAACACTTAATATAAAGGAAAAATTGATAAAAAAGTAAAAACCACAAAATAAGCAAGAAATTGATAAAATACCGCTTTAAAAAAAGGATTATTATTTGAATAAACTATATTATAGTTATGAAATGTGCAAAAATGATACTACAAAACTTGTAAATTTGGTAAAAGATTTTAAAGCAGAAGCTTTTATAAGTGTTGCAAGAGGTGGATTAACTCTATCTCATCTTATGGCACAAGCACTTAATCAAAGAGATATATTTTCTATAAACTCAATATCTTATGATAGAAAAAATCAAAAAGATAGTGTAGAGATTTTTAATATTCCCGATTTATCATCTTATAAAAAGGTTTTAATAATTGATGATATAGTTGATAGTGGGAAAACAATGGTTGAAATATTAAAGCTATTAAATAATAGATTTCCAAATTGTGAATTTAAACTAGCAACACTTTTTTACAAACCAACGGCTTTGATTAAACCTGACTTTTATATAAATAAAACAGATATTTGGATTGAATTTTTTTGGGAAGTTGATATAAAAGGAGATTAAATGGTATATGATAGTAGGGCTAGAAAATATTTAGCATTTTGTTTTATTCTATTTGCAAGTGCTATTGCACTTGGAGCTTTTGGAGCTCATGGATTAAAAAAAGTATTAACACCTGAAATGCTAAAAGTTTTTCACACAGGTGTAGAGTATCAGTTTTACAACACTTTAGCACTTTTTGTTATAACTTTTTTAACAATGTTAAGAGCTTATAATAGTAAGCTAAAATTGGCACAAAATTTACTTATAATTGGAACTTTGATTTTTAGTGTTTCTTTATATATTTTAACAATTTTCAATATTCCAAAACTTGGAATGATTACACCAATTGGTGGGACTTTACAAATTATTGCTTACATAATTGCTGCTTATGCAGTTTTAAAAGATAATAAATAAAAGGAGAAGATAAAATGGCAGTAAAAGAGCACGCATTTGATATTTCAGCAAAACTTGATATGCAAGAGATGAAAAACGCTGTTATTCAAGCACAAAAAGAGATAGACAATAGATACGATTTTAAAGGTATAAGCAAAGAGATTGATTTAAATATTGGAGCAAAGACTTTAACTCTTATCTCTTCAAGCGATAACAAAATTGATGCAATGCTTGATATTATGATTTCAAAAATGAATAAAAGAGGAATTAGTATAAACTCACTTGAAGAGCTTAAAAAAGAGGATAGTAGTGGTGGGAATAGAAAATATAGTTACAAAATAATTGATAGTATTGAAAAAGATGAAGCAAAAAGAATTCAAACAGAGATAAAAAATCTAAAATTAAAAGTAACTGCTGTAAATCAAGGCGACACAATACGAGTTACAGGAAAAAATATAGATGATTTACAAGCTATTATGAAGCATCTAAAAAGTTTGGATTTAAAAGCTCCTTTGGTATTTGATAATTTTAAATAAAAAGAAAAAAAATGAAAAACCTAATTACAGATTTAAAAGTAAGTGAGTTAAAAGAGTCTAACTATATAAAACCACTCAAAGTAAACTTTACTTTAAATGGAGCAAAAAAGAGTTGGGAAGCTGTAAGAAGCCACGATAGTGTATCTGTGTTACTCTATCATAAAGAAAAAGAGTCATTTTTACTTGTAAAACAGTTTAGAGTTCCTGTCTATTTAAATGATAAAAATATAACTTATACTTATGAACTTTGTGCTGGTCTTGTAGATAAGAATATGACTCTTGAAGAGATTGTAAGTGAAGAGATTGATGAGGAGTGTGGTTATAAAGTAGATAAAAAAGATATCAAAAAAATCACCTCTTTTTTTACAAATGTAGGAATTAGTGGAGCAAAACAGCATCTATATTTTGCAAATATTTGTGAAGAACAAAAGATACACAGTGGTGGTGGAATAAATGATGAGCAAATAGAGCTATATTTTTTGGCTAAAAAAGATGTTGATGATTTTTTATTTGATGAGAATAAGGCAAAAACTCCAGGGCTTATGTTTAGCATATATTGGTTTTTAAAAAATGAGAAAAATTTAGGAATTTAATGAAATTTATAACTCTTTTTTTACTTCTTTTTGCTTTTTTAAAAGCACAAAATGATGACTCTTTGTTTATCACAAAACTTGAATACGGGAAGATGTTATATGAGAATCCAAGAGGAATAGGGTGTAACAGTTGTCATTCAAATAGTGCAAAGGGTAAGCAAATAGTTCAATTTAAACACACTTTTAGAGGTGAAGAGTATTTGTGTACTTTGTATGCTCCAAATATAAAAGATGTCTCTTTTGAAGCTTTTAAAACAAAAGTAAACTCAAAAAGAAATCCAAATAAAAAGTTTAAAGATGATCAAATTTGCGAAAAATTAATTTATAAAGCAAATATAATGCCAACATACTACTTAACACAAGAGGAGATAGAGTCAATCTACTTTTATATACAAAGTTTAAATTAGATTATCTTGAAAATGCTATTCCAAATCCAATATTTGTTATATCTTTGTCATAATCAATAAAGCTTTGTCCATATCCTGAAAATATTTGAACCATTCCAAAACTATTTTTAGATTTTAAAAACTCTGGAAGTGGGAATTTCCAATTAAATTCAACAGCACCTTTATTTTGGTCGTTTAATCTTAAATTGTTTCTTAATAAAAGTTCAAAAGAGTGTTTTTTATACAAATACATCATATTTAACTCTCCATATCCATAATATTTTGAGTAATCAGGATTATCATCGCTTGAGCTTTTTTCTGGAACTCTATACCAAACTTTTGGACTTATAAAAAAGTTATCAAATTGAAAAATTGATTGTAAATATACTCTATTTGCTGATCTTGATTCGTCTTCTGCTTTTCCATTTGAGAAGTGATTTAAAGATACTTTTAGAAGTTTTAAATGTTTATTATTGATATAAAAATTTGCAAAAATCTCTGGTTCGTAGTTTGTTTCACGAAAAGGAGCCGATGAACTAGCTGTTTGCCAAAAAGATTTTTGTATATATGCTATATTTATTGAGTCATTATCTGTAAAAACATTGTAAAAAATAGGTTTTTGAGCACTTATTTGAAAAGATGTTTCAAATTTTTTTCTATCATCATCAAAGTTATTAAAACTATATGTTGCTGGTAAAATATATGTTGATTTATAAGTTACTATTCCAAAATCTTTTTTTACCAACTGTTGTAATGACTCATTTGTCTCTTTATCATCAAGTTTTTGAATATAGTTTTCAAAAATATGTTCTCTTTTTTCTCTCTCATCACTTGAATAAGAGAAACAAAATATAATTGCTAATAAAATTAATCTCATTTTTTTACTTTTTTTAAAATTTGAAGATTCTACTTAAATTCTTATTTATAGTTTATAAAAGCGATAAAGTTGTATAATCCTTGCTAATTTTTATAAAAAAGGTATTAAATGTTAGTAGCACCATCTATTTTATCAGCTGATTTTGGGAATTTAGAAAAAGAGATTAAAGCTATTTGTAAAGCTGGTTGTGATTTAGTTCATGTTGATGTTATGGATGGGCACTTCGTACCAAATTTAACAATAGGCCCTGTTGTTGTTGAGCCTGTTAGTAAGCTTAGCTCAAAACCTCTTGATATTCATTTGATGGTTGAAAACAACAATTTTTTTGTTGATCTGTTTGCTTCATTAAAGCCAAAATATCTATCATTTCATATTGAGAGCGAAAAACATCCTCATAGACTTATTCAAAAAATTAGAAGTTTAGGAATAAGCCCAGCAATTACACTAAATCCTCACACAAAGGTTGAAGATATAGAGTATTTATTACAAGATTTGGATATGGTACTTTTAATGTCTGTAAATCCAGGATTTGGTGGTCAAAAATTTATTCCAACAATTTTAGAAAAAGTAAAAACTTTAAAAGAGTTGATAAATAAAAGAAATCCAAACTGCTTAATAGAGGTTGATGGTGGAGTTAGCGATAAAAACATCAAAGAGCTAAAAGATGCTGGAGTTGATATTGTTGTTGCTGGTAGTTTCATTTTTGGAAGTGATGATTATAAAAAAGCTATTAATAGCTTAAAAATATAAGATTAGAGTTTAATTTTATGAGAGTAAAAATTTGTGGAATTACAAACAAAGAAGATGCACATAATGCAACAAAAGCAGGTGCGAGTGCTTTGGGATTTGTATTTTATAAAGACTCCCCTAGATATATAGAGCCAAAAGAGGCTTTAAAGATTGTAAACTCTTTGCCACCTTTTATTCAAAGTGTTGCTCTTTTTGTAAATGAAACAACAGATTTTATAAACCAAGTTTGCAAAGATAGCAAGATGCAATTAGCACAAATTATTGATGATGAAAATATTGTAGATTATGAAAATCTTGAAGTAAAGTATCTAAAAGTTTTAAGAGTTAAAACTAAAGAGGATTTAATAAATTTAGAAAACAACTACTATTTAGTTGATGCTTTTGTAGAGGAGTTTGGTGGGGCTGGAAAGAGATTAGCTCTTGAGTGGTTTAAAGATATAGATTGTTCAAAATTTATACTTGCAGGTGGATTAAGTAGTAAAAATTTAAAAGAGTTAAATGGTTTTAATTTTTTTGCTGTTGATGTAAGTAGTGCTGTTGAGAAGCAAAAAGGGATTAAAGATAGAGAAAAAATGGTTGAATTTGTGAAAGCTGCAAATGAAATCATTTAAAAAAAAGTATATTTTAAAACCAATAAAACCAAACTTTATTGATATTATTAGAAGATTAAAAAAAGAGCCAATAGAGTTTAATGAGTTTTTATCTCTGCTTGAAATATATAGTGATAAGTTTTATGAAAGTAGTGAATTAGAGTTTGAACTGCTTTTAATAAATGGGTTTCCACTTGATATAAAAGATAATTTTGTCTATTTAAGAACTACAAACACTTTAATAGAGGATCAAACTTTTTGTTTTGTTGATATAGAGACAAATGGTGGAAGCCCAAATAAAGGTCATCAAGTTATTGAGCTTGGTGCTGTGAAGTATAAAAATGGGCAAATTATAGATAAGTTTGACTCTTTGGTCTATGCAAAAGAGATACCATCTTTTATACAGGAGGTTACAAATATATCTCCAAATATGCTTTTAAATGCACCAAGAGTTGAAAAAGTGTTAAAAGAGTTTAAAGAGTTTTTAAAAGATGATGTATTTGTAGCTCATGATATAAAATTTGATTACAACTTTATATCTCAAAGTTTTGAAAAATATAGTTTAGGAAAACTTTTAAATAGAAAACTTTGCACAATAGATTTATCAAAAAGAACTATAAAATCAGATAAATATGGACTTAGTACACTAAAAGAGATTTTAAAAATTGATGTCCAAAATCATCACAGAGCTTATTATGATGCCCTAACAACTTCAAAAATTTTTGAAGAGTGTTTAAAAAATATAGATAAAAATTTGATAAAAACAACAGAAGATTTAATAGCTTTTAGTAAATCAAATAATATTTTAAAAAACTAGCTTCAATTGGGCTTCTTTGTTAATTGTTTATTAATAGCAAAAAGATAGAATTTTGCAAAAAACTTAGGAAAAAGGATTAGTTTGTATTTGAAAAATATTTTATTCTCTTTTAAAACAACAATTGTTTTATTGTCTATTTTAGCAATAGCAGCAGGAGTTGCCACATTTATTGAAAATGATTTTGGTACATCTTCAGCTCTATTTTTGGTGTACAACAGTGTTTGGTACGAAACTATATTGGTACTTACAACAATTAATCTAGTTGCAATTATTTATAAAACAAAAATGTGGAATAAAATGCCTAGATTTTTATTTCACTTCTCATTTGTAGTTATATTAATTGGTGCAATTACAACAAGATATGTTGGATATGAGGGAATTATGCAAATTCCTGAAGGTGTTACAACAAATGAGATGATCTCACTAGAGCCATATTTACAAGTAAAAGTTGAAAAAGATGGTGAAGTTCTTGCATCAAATATCTATCAAGAAAATTTTACATCTTTATTTAAAAACTTCAATAACTTCTCTCATAAAATAGAGTTTGACAACAACACTTTAGTAGTTAGTTATGTTGATTTTAATTTTGTAAAAGAGCAACAAGCATCTATGGGACTTTTAACTTTGAATGTTGATTTAAATGGTAAAGAACAACAAACAAGAATTGCTGGTTTAAGAGGACAGTTAGGTGTTCCTAAAGAGATTTTAATAGATGATTATAAAATTACACTTGAGTATGGTTCAAAATTTATTGAACTTCCATTTGCTATTAGATTAAATGAGTTTCAACTAGATAGATATCCTGGAAGTATGGCTCCATCATCATATGCAAGTGAAATTACAGTTATAAAAGATGATAAAACTTATGATTATAGAATATTTATGAATAGAACACTTAGTGAAGGAAACTATCTATTTTTCCAAAGTTCATATTTCCCAGATGAGAGTGGTACGGTTTTATCTGTAAATAATGATCCAGGAAAGTGGCCTACATATTTAGGATACTTTTTATTAACGCTTGGACTATTTTTAAACTTCTTTGATAAAAATTCAAGATTTATGAAATTGGTTAAATTTGTTTCAAATAAAAATATAGCTTCATTTATTTTAGCAACTCTTTTCTTATTAAATACAAACCTTTATGCAAATGAACAAACTGAAGCTACACAATCAGTTGATAAAGTTCAAGAAGCAGTTTTATATTTAAATACTTATAAAGATAACTCTTTAAAAACAGCTGATAATTTTGGTCATTTGGTAGTTCAAACAGCTGGTGGAAGAATGCAACCACTTGCTACTTTAAATAGACAAATTGTTCAAAAATTAAGTGGTAGAAGCACATTTTTAGGTATGAATTCAGATCAAATAATTTTAGGAATGCTATCAAGACCTGATTTTTGGAAAGATGTAAAAATTTTAAAAATAAATACTCCAAAACTTAAAAAACTTTTAAATATTCCAGTTGAAGAGAAATATATCTCATTTTCGGAAGTTTTTAATCAAAAAGGTGAGTATATAATTGCAAAAGAGGCAGAAGCTGCACTTCTTACAAAACCAATTGAAAGAGGTACATTTGAGAAAGATATTATCAAACTTGATGAGAAATTAAATATTATTTATAGCGTATTTAATGGATCACTTCTAAATATTTTCCCTAAATTTTATGAAAATGAGACTATTGATGATAACTTTAAATGGTACTCACCACTTGAAGCAATTCAAAACTTTAGTGGTCAAAATCAAGTTGCCATAAGTCAGCTTGTAAGAGGGCTTTTAAACTCAGTTGCTGAGTATGACTGGGTTGAGAGTGATAAGTATGTTGAACTTATTGCTATGTATCAAGAAAAAGCTGGAGCATCTGTAATTCCTAGCAGTTCAAAAATAAGTGCAGAGATTTTATTTAATAAGCTTGATCTATTTTTTAATTTAACTTTAGTTTATCTACTTTTAGGTTTTGTGATGTTAGTTATCTCATTTGTGCTTATATTTAATCCAAACTTTAAAGCGCAAAAAACTACAAAAACACTATTTATGATTTTAGCTGCTATATTTGCAGTTCAAACATTTGCAATGGGATATAGATGGTATATTTCAGGTCATGCACCATGGAGTGATACTTATGAATCAATGCTTTATATCTCTTGGTCAGCTATTTTTGCAGGAGTAATGTTCTTTAGAAGATCACTTTTAGCATTAAGTTCAGCTGTTATTATGGCTGCAATTTTTATGTTTACAGCTCACTTAACAGAGATTGATCCACAAATTACAAACTTAGTACCAGTTTTAAAATCTTACTGGCTAACAATTCACGTATCAATTTTAACAGCATCTTATGGTTTCTTTGGTCTTAGTGCAATATTAGGATTCTTGACTTTAATTATGTTTATTTTTAGAAAAAATAGACCTCATTTAGATGATATTATAAAACATGTAAGTGCTATAAATGAGATATCTTTAATTGTTGGATTAGTATTTATTACAGTTGGAAACTTCCTTGGTGGAGTTTGGGCAAATGAGTCTTGGGGAAGATATTGGGGATGGGATCCAAAAGAGACATGGTCTTATGTTTCAATTATAGTTTACGCAATAGTTGTTCACTTAAGATTTATTAAACCTTTAAATAATCCTTATACTCTAGCAACTGCTTCACTGTTGGCATTTAGTTCAATTATGATGACATATTTAGGAGTTAACTACTACTTATCTGGACTTCACTCTTATGCAACAGGTGATCCAGTTCCAATTCCAACTTGGGCTTATGTAACAGTTGCAACAGCATTTGCAGCTATTATATTTGCTTACAGAAACAGAGATTTAAAATCTGATATATAAATTAAAGCTAGAAGGAATCTTCTAGCTTTTTTCATTTAATAAAAGCTACTCTTAACACAATAATAAATAAAATTCCACCTTTAAAAGGATATAAAATGTCAACAGTTTTAGAAATATTTAAAGAGATTACAAAAATTCCAAGATGCTCAGGAGTGCATAAAGAGTTTATAACTTATATGCAAGATTTATCTAAAAAGCTAAATTATTTATGTTTAGTTGATGAAAAAAATAATATTTTATGTAAAAAACATAATAGCAGTGCAAATATAGTTTTACAATCACACTATGATATTGTATGTTTAGAAAAAAACACAATTCCACAAATTATTGAAGATGATACAACTTTAAAAGCCTCTTGCTCAACACTAGGAGCTGATAATGGAATAGGGTGCTCATATATGATAGCTTTAATGTATGAAAACTATGATTTAGAGTTTTTATTTACAAGTGATGAAGAGATTGGACTTATTGGTGCAAATGATTTAAATCTTCCTATAAATGCAAAATATATGCTAAATCTTGATAGTGAAGAAGAGGGTGAAATATGTATTGGATGTGCTGGAGGAGTTGATATAAAAGCTATTTTTGAAGATAAAAAGATAGTTTCAAATGAGCAAAATTTGGATCTTTATGAGATATCAATCTCAAACTTAGCAGGTGGTCATAGTGGAGTTGATATAGATAAAAATATTCCAAATGCTATTAAACTTTTAATTGAATCAATTAAAAAAAGCAATGCAAAGATTTTGGATATAAATGGTGGTGAGAGAATAAACTCAATTGCAGCAAATGCTAAAGCAATTGTTGCATCAAAAAAAGAGCCAATTAAAACAGATGAAAATATGAAAATAGAGAAAATTGATACAAAAAGTGAACATTTAGTTGTTTATAGCGATAAATTAGTAGATTTTTTATATAAGTTTGAAAATGGAGTAAGATCTTTTAATAGTGAGTTAAATGTTGTTCAAGACTCTATAAATTTAGCTTTAATATCTACAAATATTGACTCAATTACAGTTGAGTTTAGTGCAAGATCAATGAGTAATGATGGATTAAAAAACTTAAAAGATAGTACAAAAAAAGCTTTAGAAGAGTCAAACTTTAAAGTAGAGACTTATGGAAAATATCCAGCTTGGAGTCCTGATATAAATGATTTTACAAACACAGTTTTAGATATTTATAAAAAATTTAACAACAAAGCATCTCTAAGAGCAATTCATGCTGGTTTAGAGTGTGCAATATTTAAAGAAAAATATCCAAACTTAAAAATTGCATCTATTGGACCAACAATAAAATATCCTCACTCAAAAAGAGAGTTTGTATATAAAGATTCTATAGAGAATCTATTTAAAATTTTAAAAGAGATTATAAAGAGTATAAAGTGAATATTGAAGAGTTAAAAAAGAAAAAAGATGAGTGTAGAGCTTGGAAAAATGTAGCTCCTTGGTATAAGCAACTACAAGAAGCTTGTAAGATTGAGAAAAAAGATTTAGTTATTGATTATGGTGATTGGTTTAGTGTTGGAAAAAAAGATGATTTAAGCAATGAAGAGTATGAAACTATTATTAAAACTGCAAAAGCTTTAATACCTTGGAGAAAAGGTCCATTTGAAATTTTTGACCTTGAAATTGATAGTGAGTGGCAAAGTAATCTTAAATATAATCTAATAAGACCTCACTTTAATCTAAAAGATAAAGTAGTTGCTGATATTGGCTGCAACAATGGATACTATATGTTTAGAATGCTTGAAGATAAACCTAAAAGATTAGTAGGGTTTGATCCTTCACCTTTAACGCTTCATCAATTTGAGTTTATAAATCACTTTGTAAAATCTAATATTGTTTATGAGATGTTAGGCGTTGAGCATTTAGAGTACTATAATCACAAATTTGATTTTATATTTATGTTAGGAGTTTTATATCATAGAGCTGATCCTGTTGGAACTTTAAAAGCACTAAACAAAGGATTAAATAGTAAAGGTGAGATTATAATTGATACTTTTATGATAGATGGAGAAGATGAGATATGTTTAACTCCAAACCAAAGATACTCAAAAATTCCAAATATATACTTTATTCCAACAATTCCAGCTTTAAAAAATTGGCTTGTACGTGCTGGATTTGAAAATATTGAAGTATTATCAACAGTTGTTACAACAAAAGATGAACAAAGAGCTACGAAGTGGTCATTTGATGAGAGCTTAGAAGATTTTTTAGATCCAAATGATAGTAGTAAAACGGTTGAGGGTTATCCAGCTCCAAAAAGAGTATATATAAAAGCTAGAAAAATATTATAGAGTTTTTTAAAAAAGCTCTATTTTAGATGTCTCTTCTTCGCTAAATATAAAAGCTCTACTTCTTCCACTATTTTTAGCCTCTCTTACAGCAATATCTGCTTTTTTAACGATAGTTGCTATATCTTTACCATCTTTTGGAAAAAAAGAGATTCCTACGCATATTGTTTTCATTAAAACTTGACCTGTTGTCTCATTTACAACAACTTTTTCATCTTTAAATTTATTTATAATTTTATTTGCAACAAATAAAGCATTCTCTTCATCTGCAATATTTTGAAGAACTACCAAAAAAGCATCATTTGACATTCTTATTACAAAATCAGACTCTCTTACGCTTTTTTTAAGTAAACTTGCTAGTTTTTTTATAACTTTATCTCCTATGTTATAATCAAACTCATCTAAAACAGCCTTGAAGTGGTCAATTCCAATTTTTAAAAAAGCTATTTTTTTATTCTCTCTATTTGCAAGACTAAATATAGGTTTAACTATATTATTTAAATAGGCTCTATTATAGCAACCTGTTAATTTGTCTATAATCATTGAGTTATTTAACTCTTTTTCTAAATGTTTTATATAAATAATATTTGATAAATTATTTAAAACTAAATCAATATTTATTGATTCAGATTTTGCATTTTTTAGGCTATCTTGATTATTGAAAATTAATCCAAATATAATCTCATATTCACCATTTATCCTTACTTTTTTTGTATAAAAAAGCCAAGAAGAGTCTTGTGAATTATCAAAAACCATATTTGCTACGGTTCTTTTTCTAACTAAAATCTTCATTGCATCAACATTATAGTGATTTTTTAAATATTCAAAAAAAGATTCAAATAGTTTTTTATTGTTACTATTTAAAACAGTATGATTTAGTAATAAAAGAGCTTTTATTCTATCATCTGTCATATATGTTTTTCCCACTGTTTTATAGTGTTTAACTCATTTTTTAAAGTTGTTTTATCTCCATGTCCTGGATATATTATAAAATCTTTTTCCCATAAAGAGATTTTTTGAAGAGATTTTTTCATATCATCTTTATTTGACATTGGAAAATCAAATCTTCCAATAGTACCTTTGAATATAAAATCCCCACTAAATAAAGTATCATTTATCTCAATAACACTACATCCAGGAGTGTGACCAGCAAAATGGTGAAACTTTATTTTTATATCTTCAATTGTTAGTTCCTCATCAGGATTTACCAAAACATCAGGATACGAAGGTGGCATTCCAAGATTATAAGGGTTTAAAGTTAACATAAATTCATCATCTTTAGGAGTATAAAGTTTGATATTATAAAACTCTTTTAGCTCTTGATTTGACCAAATATGGTCAAAATGTCCATGAGTATTAAGTATTGCAATAGGATTTTTAACATTTTGTTTAACCCATGAAGTTGCACCAACACCTGGGTCTATTATGATATCTTTGTTGTTTATTGTTATTATGTAGCAATTAGTAGCATAATCACCCATAGGATGAACTTTAACCTGCATTTCAACCCCTAATTGATAAAATTTATACATTTTATTATAAAAAGGCTTAAAAAATGTTTTTTTACCAAGAGTTAGAGGCTATATTAGATACTTCAAATGTAGAAGAGAAGATTAATAGATTTAATATATTTTATAAAAAGTTTTTGGAAAATCAAGTTATATTTGATAATAATCATATTCCAAAAGAGTTAAAAAAGCCTTCATATAGCTCTTTTCTAAAAATAGTAAAACCAACATCACTTCCACCTATTAAAAACTTTAAAGATATAAATGGCAAAAAATATTTAGTTCATACAATTTTACATATAGAGTATAGTGCTATTGATTTAGCAATAGATGCAGCTCTTAGATTTAAAAATTTACCAATAAAATATTATAAAGATTGGTTAGAAGTTGCAGATGATGAGATTAGGCACTTTATAATGCTTGAAAAGTTATTAAAAGAGCTAGGTGGTTATTATGGAGAGTTTGAAGTTCATAAGAATCTATTTGAAGCTATGCAAAAAACTCCAGATTTTTTAAGTAGAATGGCTTGTGTTCCTAGATATTTAGAGGCAAATGGATTGGATCAAAATCCAAAAATTATGGAGAAGTTAAATTCAAATAAAGATAGCTTTAATACAAAACTAATAGAGGCTTTAAAAGTTATTTTAAATGAGGAAGTAGATCATGTTAAAAAAGGTGATATTTGGTTTAAATATGAGTGTGAAAGATTAAATTTAGATCCAAAAACTACATACTTAGAAGCTATAGAGAGAGTTTTTCCAGGTAGTACAAAAAGAAAGATGGATATAAATTTTGCTATGAGAAAAGAGGCAGGATTTTCTTGTGATGAGTTAAAATTTTTATCTAAAAAGGATGATTGTAAATAGAGTTTAGTTGTGAACTACTCAATCGCTAAAGACGATTGGGCTTCTTGCTTCATAGTATCATAGCTAGTTACAATTCCATAGGAAGTTATAACCCCACTAGAGGATACTCCACAAGCATAATCGACAGTCCCTGCCGAATTTCTATTATCTGTTTGTCCTAGTCCATAATTTCTAATATTGATTGAGGCATTTATATCTCTATCGTGAGATGTATTGCAGTGTGGACAAACAAACTTTCTTATATTAAGTGGTTTTTTACCTGTACTAGTACCACAATTTGAGCATATTTGTGAAGATGGAAACCATTTACTTATTTTTATTGTAGTTTTACCTTTCCAAGTTGCTTTATACTCTAGTTGTCGCATAAACTCACTCCAAGCTACATCACTAATTGATTTAGATAGTCTTTTATTTTTAACCATACCTTTTACATTTAATGATTCAAGACAAATAATATCGTATTGATTGGTTATCTCATTTGATATTTTATGTAAATAGTCTTTTCTTGAATTGTATATTTTAGTATGTATCTTTTGTACTTTTTTTAACTGTTTTAAGTAATTATTTGATTTAGGGGTTGTATCTCCTTTTTTTCTACTATGTTGTTTTTTTGATAAAGCCTTTTGTAGTTTTTTAAGTTTTTGTTCATACTTTTTAGTATGTCGTAAATTTGGATACTTAACATAATCACTTGTTGTAATTAGTGTTTCAGTACCCACATCTAAACCAACTGCATTTTTTGCTTTTATTGGCTTAGGTGTAGGTATATTATCATCTACTAATATACTAATAAAGTATTGATTATTTGTTCTTGAAATTGTTGCTTGTTTTAATATTGCATCTTTTGGTATCTCTCTATGGAATTTAGTTTTAATACCATCTTTTGTGAATTTTGGTAAATATGTTTTATTATTCTCTATCTTAATATTTTGAGGAGCTGTAAAACTTTGATGACTATTCTTTTTTGATTTGAATTTTGGGTAACCACCAAGTTGTTTGAAAAATCTTTGATAAGAGTTATCTAATTCTCTAAGAGCCATTTGTAAAGATTGACTCCCACATTCATTTAGCCATTCATACTCTTTCTGAGATTTTAATTCTGTTAGCTTCCCTTGTGTAGTCATATAATTAACTTTTTGACCTTTTGCATACTCCTTTTGTCTATAATCTAAAAAATAGTTATATAAAAATCTTGTACTACCAAAGTGTTTTTCAATTAATTGGATTTGAGTTTTTGTAGGATAAATTCTATATTTGAATGCTTTTAACATTAACTCAACTCCTTTTTAATTTATTTATAGCATTATAATATAATATTATAAATAACACAAGAAAAAAGGATAAGATTTGAGAAAAAATAAAAGAAAATTATATGGATTTGAAACTACTAATAGAGCAAACACAACTTGAAAGTTCATCTTATATTGGTTTTCAAATATAGAAAAAAGCTATTGGTTGGAGAGATGAATACATTTATCAAAAATATAATCTATGAGATAGAATCAAAAAGTGATTTTACTATTATTGAAATGCAATCAGATATAGACCATATTCATATAATGCTACAACATATCCCAAGAATTAGTATATCTTCTATTGTTAATCGTATTAAGTCAATAACTACTCATAGAATTTGGGAAAAACATAGTAATTACTTACAAAAAACAATTTTGGAAAGAAAAAATTTTTGGAGTGATGGGTATTTTGTGTGCAGTATTGGAGAAGCTAGTCCTGAAACTATACGAAACTATATAGCAAATCAGGGTTAGTTATTCGATTCATCCCATCGGCTAAAGACCAATGGGATTTCTCAAAAGGAGTTATTAAAAACTAAACTTTTTTTATTTTATCTTCATTTTTCTTTATAAAAATAGCTGATTTTGCCATTAAGTGAGCACCTATTGGTGCTGTTATAAATAAAAACATAGTTATTAAAATCTCATGAAGACTAAGAGTATCTGTTTTAAAGTTAAAGTATATAAAAGATGCTAATAAAATAGATCCAACTCCTAAAGTTGTAGCCTTTGTTGGTGCATGAAGTCTTGTAAAAAAATCAGGTAGTTTTACAAGTCCTATTGATCCAATAAGATTAAAAATGGCTCCAGTTAATATAAGTATTGATACAATAATTTCCAACATTTAAACTCCTTAATCCATAATATCGCCACGAAGTAAATATTTACTAAGTGCAACAGTTCCAACAAATCCCATAACTGCAATTAAAAGTGCTGCTTCAAAATATAAAGTATTTTTTAGATATATACTTAAAAGTATAAGCAAAGCAATCGCATTTACATAAATAGTATCCAAAGATAAAATTCTATCAGCAACAGTTGGCCCTGCTACTAATCTATAAATATTTAAAACAATTGAAATAGCAATCATTACAAAAGCTATTGGTATTACTAACTCTAACATTCTTTAAATACCTCCATAAGCGGTGCTTCATACCTTTTTTTAATATCTTTTATAGTTTCTTCTATATCATCAATTACAAGTCCATGAATTATTAAATAAGTTCTATCTTCACTTAAATCACAACTAACAGTTCCTGGCGTTAAAGAGATTGTACTGGCAAGTGTGCTAATTGCTAAAGGGTGTTTAATATCTAAAGGAAGATTGAAAAACTTAGGATTTAATTTATCATTTGAATCGATAACTTGTCTAGCAACTGTTAAATTAGAGATAATAATATCGTAAGCCACAATAAATATAAATTTTAGAAGTGTTAAAGGAGAACCTATAGAAACATTTTTTTCCCAAAAATTAGATGTAAACAAAGGTATTAAAATTGCTAGTATAGTTCCTAAAACAATATGACCAATCGCAACTGTACTATTTAAAAATAACCAAATTAAAATAAGTATAAAAGATAAAATGGGGTGAGGTAAAAAGCTAATTTTATTTTTCATATTAAAATTCCTCATTTGGATTTAAAACAGTCGATATATAACTATTTGTATCAACTAAATTTGAAGCTATATTTTCTGTTATTTGTGTAATATTATTTGCAAAAAGTACCAAAATAATAGTAAATGAAAATAGATAAAGAATAGATGATAGAGTTGATTTTGATAATTTATAATTTGACTCTTCTTCATTTGCACTTGTATCATAAAATATATTTGTTCCGCTTCTTGCTAAAGATACAATAACCAATAGACTACTTAATAAAACAGTAGTTAATATTAAAGCTGTTTGTGTATGATTTATTGAAGATTTTAGAATCATGATTTTCCCAAAAAAACCACTAAAAGGTGGAAGTCCAGCTATGGCAATAGCAAATATAAAAAATATACTTCCTATTAGTATTGCATTTTTAAAAATAGGCATTTTAGGTCTTAAAGATGTGCTATTTCTTGCTTTTAAAATAACATCAGCAATTAAGAAAAATCCACCTGCAACAAAAGTTGAGTGAATCATATAAAATATTGCTCCACTTAATGCCTCTTTTGAATTTATTCCAATAGCTATTAAAATAGTACTAACAGATAATAAAACTAAATAAGATATTTGAGTTTTAAGCTCTTTTGAACTTAAAACTCCAAAAGTTGCTAAAACTAAAGTTATAAGTCCAATATATAAAACCCAAGGAGTGTAGTAAAATGCTAATTCATTTGCATTTTGTCCAAAAATAGTTCCATGAACTCTTATGATTGAATAGATTCCAACTTTTGTCATAATAGCAAATAAAGCAGCAACTGGAGCGCTTGTTTTTCCATAGGCATTTGGTAGCCAAAAATATAGAGGGAACATAGCAGCTTTTAATCCAAAAACAATCAAAAGTAGAAGTCCAGCAGATGCTACAACACTAACATTTTCAGGACTTAATTGAGCTACTTTTTGAGATAAATCAGCAATATTTAAAGTTCCTAATATTCCATATAAAGTTCCAACTGCAAATAAAAAGAGAGTTGAACCAACAAGATTGATTACAACATAATGAAGTCCAGCTTTTACTCTTCCTTCACCTTTTGCATGAAGAAGTAGGCTATAACTAGCAAGAAGTAAAATTTCAAAGAAAACAAAAAGATTAAATAGATCTCCTGTTAAAAAAGCACCATTTAATCCAAAAAGTTGCAATTGAAAAAGTGGATGAAAGTGAGCACCTTTTTTATCAATACCTTCACTAATTGCATACCAAAGTGCTCCAAAAGCTAAAAGAGAAGTTACAAGTACCATTAAAATTGAGAATTGATCAAGCACTAAAACAATTCCAAATGGAGCTTTCCAATTTCCTAAACTATATACAAAAATATCATTTGATAAAGTTTTTGTAAATGCAAAAATTGAGACTAAAATTATTATAAAAACAGATATTAAAGAGAAAATCTCTTGAGTTTTAAGTCCAAATCTTTTAATTAAAAGTAGTGAAAATCCAGCAATTAAAGGAATAATTACAGGTAAAATAGGAGTATGAATCATATTTTTTCTCCTTTATCTAAGCTCTTTTTCCCATCTACATGATCACTTTTTAACTCACCATAAGCTTTTAGTGATAATACAATTACAAAAGCTGTCATTCCAAAGCCAATTACAATTGCTGTTAGAACTAAAGCTTGAGGAAGAGGGTCTGCATAGCTTGAAGCACTATCTTGAATAATTGCAGGAACATTCAAACTTAATCTTCCCATAGCAAATAAAAATAGATTAACAGCATAAGCTAATAAAGTTAGACCTAAAACTACAGGATATGTTCTAGCTCTTAGTGTTAAAAAAACACCAACTCCACATAAAACTGCTATTATTAAAGCTAGTAATATTTCCATTAGTTTTTATCCTTTTTCTCTTCTAATTTTTTAGTAATATTGTGAGAATTTTTGCTTAGTTGTCCCAATTGAACTAATATTAAAACAGTAGAACCAACAACAACTAAAAATACTCCTAAATCAAAAGCAATAGCACTTGCTACTTCAAACTCTCCAACTATTGGCCAATTTAAGTGAGAGAATGCTGATGTTAAAAATGGATAATCTATAAACATTGATATAACACCTGTTAAAGTTGCTATTAATAATCCATATGCAATTAAACTATCATTTTGAAATTTTAATCTACTTTTTGTCCACTCAATTCCATTTGCTAAGTATTGAACAATTAATGCAACTGCTGCTATAAGTCCTGCAATAAACCCACCACCTGGAAGATTATGCCCTCTTAGAAATATATAAACAGATACCATTAACATTAAAGGTAGAACCATTCTTGTAAGAGTTTGCATCATAAGTGGATGTTTATCTTCACTCCAAACAAAACCTTCTTGATTGTTATTTTGTGTATTTAGATTTAAACCTTGAATCATTGCAAAGATTCCAATACCAGCAAGTGCTAAAACTGTAATCTCTCCTAATGTATCAAAGCCTCTAAAATCAACTAAAATAACATTTACAACATTTGTTCCACCACCGCCACTTACAGAGTTTTTTATAAAAAAGTCTGCAATAGTTATGTACTCTTTGCTTAAAACTGCTAAAGTTAAGATAAATACAGCAACTGCTACTAAAATTGATATTATTAAATCCCTTGAAATTCTAAGATTTGAAGACTCTCTTGGAGTTGTTTGAGGAAGATAGTATAGTGCTAAAAGAATTAAAACAATAGTTACAACTTCAACGCTTAGTTGTGTTAAAGCTAAATCAGGAGCTGAAAACTTAATAAAAATTAGTGAAACTATTAATCCAACAACTCCAATAATAATCAGTGCTAAAAGCCTTTTATGATGTAAAAATGCAGTTGCAAAAGTTGCAAAAATTAAAATAGCAGTCATAATTAAACTTATAGTATCAATTTCTAAAAACTCTTTGTTTCCAAATAAAGGTGAGTCTCCATAAGTAAATCCAGCAACTCCAATTATTAAAGAGGCTACAATAAACCAAGCAATCATACCTTGAAGAGAGCTTTTATCAAAAATAGATGTAACTTTATTTGATAGTTTAAAAATAGATTCAATTAATAGATAAAAAGGGACTCTTGCATCAATTTTTTCAAAATATTTTTCAAAAATAGCTGTTGTTTTCTCTCTTTTTGTATATAGAAAAATTCCCAAAATAAATGCAATTATACTCATAATAAGTGGAGCGTTAAAACCATGCCAAATAGCTAAAGAGTACTCTGGAAGAGTAGTTTGAAGAGAACCCATAACAGCAGTTGCTAAAAGAGGAGCAATAGTCAAAGCTGGAACTGTTCCAACTAAAAAACATATAATTACTAATAAATCAATAGGAATTTTCATAAATCTTGGTGGTTCGTGAGGAGTTTTTGGTAATTTTTTTGTTTTTCCATTGAAAAATATATTATGAACAAATTTTAAAGAGTAAGCAACAGAAAATATTCCAGCAATTGTTGCTAAAATTGGAATTAAAATTCCAATACTTAGTGTATTTATATCTAAAGCTCTCTCAAAAAACATCTCTTTTGATAAAAATCCATTTAAAAGTGGAACTCCAGCCATTGAAGCTGCTGCTATCATAGCCAAAGTTGCAGTATGAGGCATAAATGCCCAAAGACCACTTAATTTTCTTAAATCTCTAGTTCCTGTTTCGTGATCAACAATACCAGCAACCATAAAAAGTGATGCTTTAAATGTTGCGTGATTCATAATATGAAATATAGCTGCAACAACGCTAAGTGGAGTAGAAAATCCAAATAAAAGAGTTATTAATCCAAGATGACTTATTGTTGAATATGCCAATAAACCTTTAATATCATGTTTAAACATTGCTGTAAATGCACCAATTAAAAGTGTGGCAAGACCTGCAAATGTAACTAAAAATATCCATTCTGTTGTACCACTTAAAGATGGATATAATCTTGCTAATAAAAATATTCCAGCTTTTACCATTGTTGCTGAGTGTAAATATGCAGAAACTGGTGTTGGAGCTGCCATTGCGTGAGGTAACCAAAAATGAAATGGAAATTGCGCTGATTTTGTAAAAACTCCAAGTAAAATAAGAATAATTATAGGAGTATATAAAGGGCTACTTTTTATTAAATCACCACTTACTAAAATATCACTTAGATTGTAACTGCCAACAATATGTCCAAGTAGCAATACACCAGCAAGCATAGCTAAACCACCAGCTCCTGTTATTGTAAGTGCCATTTTAGCACCTTCTCGCCCCTCTTTTTTATGTTGCCAATAGCTAATTAATAAAAAAGATGATAAAGATGTTAACTCCCAAAATACAACCATTTGGATGATATTTTCAGATAGAACAATTCCAAGCATTGAACCCATAAAAAGAAGTAAATAAGAGTAGAATCTTCCCATACAATCTTTTGTGCTTATATAGTATCTTGCATAAATTATTATTAAAAGTCCAATTCCAAGAATTAAGCATGAAAATAGAAGGCTAAGACCATCTAATCTAAAAGCAAAATCCAAACCAATTGACTCTATCCAAGACCATGATTGAATAGTTGTAATACCAGCAAATGGAAGTTTTATATAAAAAAGAAGAACTAAAAAAGCCATAATAGTAGCAGCTGCAGAACTCCAAGCAGCCACAAGGCGATTATATTTTGCCAAGTATGCAACTATTGGAGCTGCTAAAAATGGTAAAAGGGCAACTATGGCTAAGCCAAATGTTTCAATCATTTTGTACCTTTCAAAAACTTAAATAAGTTTTTTATTACAAAATCCTATAAAGATGTTGTAATTTTTAGTCTTAGATTTGTGTCCTTGTATTCAACTTTTATATCGCTATTTATTTTTTCTCTACTTAAAACCCCTTGTAGTGTCTTTAATACATGCCAAAATTTTTCATTAAAAGGTAGTTCAATCTCTTTTAATTTTTTATCTTTTATAACTTTTGCTATTGTATAAACACCGTAGTAGTAAAAAATTTTATTTTTCGCTCTTTTTAATTGATAATCTTTCATTAAATTTAAGTTTGAAATATATGTATTTTTATCAACTTCATTTAACTGAGTATTATTTAATATCTCATCTTGTTCATTATCTAAAAAAGCTTTAAACTCTTCTAATCTTTTATTTATATCATCTTCTAAATTTGGATAAACAAGTGAAACTTTATTGAATAGTTTATCAACATTTGAGTTATCTATTTTTGCAGAAAATGAGTGATTTTTATTTGCACCATAATCGTAAGAGATAGCTTCTAAAATCTCATAAGCATAAGGCAAATATATATATTTATCATCTTTCCCACTCTTAAAAGATACACCGTGTTGGCTAATTACAGGTTTAAAACCTACATATTCAAATTTCACTTTTTACTCCTTGTATAATAAAAAAATTATAATTTTTAGAACCAATTTTTGATTTTATCAAACATTGATTCAAATTTAGCTTCAGAAGGAGAGCTTTCAACTCCAAAACTATTTTGAAGCTTCTCTAAAAGCTCTTTTTGTTCAGTTGTTAAAGATTTTGGATACTCAATTTTTACTTGAACAATTAAATTTCCTTTTCCATAGCCTTGAACATTTTTAACACCTTCACCTCTAAAAGTAAATTGTTGTTTATCTTTTACATTTTTTGGAATTTCAAGCTCTAATTCCCCTCTTAAGCTTGGAATTTTAATTTTAGCACCAAGTGCAACTTGAGTAAAAAACACAGGAGCTTCAACATAAATATCATCATCATGTCTTACAAAATGTGCATCCTCTTTTACTTTAGTTTGGATATACAAATCGCCTCTTTGACCATTTGGTGCAATATTTCCACGACCACTAACTCTAATTCTCATTCCATCATTTACACCCTCTGGAATATCAACTTTAAAGCTATCTTTTTTCTCTTCGTATCCTTTGCCTTTACAATCTTTACATAAAGTAGCCTTTGCTTTTCCACTACCTTCGCAGTTTGGACAAGTTTGTGCATAAGTCATAAAACCATGTCTTGAGTGAACTTGACCATGTCCACCACAAGTTTTACAAGTTTCTAGTTTTCCATCTTTTGCACCTGTTCCACTACAAGAGTTACAAGCTGTTTTATATGTATAGTTTATCTCTTTTTTACATCCAAAAATAGCTTCATTGAACTCTAAAACTACCTCAATAGCACTATCAAGGTTGTAGTTATATGTTTTTCTCTCTCTTCTTCTGTTGCTAGAATTTGAGAATCCAAACATCTCTTCAAAAATTGAACCTAAATCATCAAAACCACCAAAACCACCTTGGCTTCTGTGCCCTTGACCCTCTAAACCAGCTTTACCGTATCTATCATAAATAGCTCTTTTCTCATCATCACTTAAAACTTGATAAGCTTCATTTATGGCTTTAAATTTCTCTTCAGCCTCTTTATTGTCTGGATTTTTATCTGGATGATACTGCATTGCTAGTTTTCTGTAAGCTTTTTTAATTGTAGTTTTATCTGAAGTTTTTTCAACTTCTAATAATTCATAATAATCAATCTCTACCAATTTTTAATCTCCAAAATATATTTTTAAATTTTTTTAAAGCGATTATTCTAACCAAAAAATAATAAAATAAGCTTTATTATAAAATTTATTTTAAATTGGATACAATCCCAAAATGAACAGAGGATTAGAAAAATTTTATGAATTGGTTGAGGCTTTTGAGTCTTTACCAACAATTGGTAAAAAATCAGCACTTAGACTTGCATATCATATAGTTATGAACGACAACTACTGCGGTGTTAAACTATCTCATAGTATTGAGAACGCTTTAAAAACTATAAAAAGATGTAAAAAATGCTCTTGTATGAGTGAAAATGAGATATGTGAATATTGTCTTGATGATAGCAGAGACGATAGTAAGCTTTGTATTGTTCAAAGTGCAAAAGATATTTTTATAATTGAAGATTCAAAAGAGTTTGATGGAAGATATTTTGTAATTGATGAGTTAGAGCAAAGTTATATATTAAAACTTCAAGAGTATATAAAAAATAGTAAGGTAAAAAATATACTTTTTGCAATAACTCCTTCAATTGCAAATGACGCTTTTATACTTTATATTGAAGATAAATTAAAAGATTTTGATATAAAATTCACAAAAATAGCTCAAGGTGTACCAACAGGAGTTAGTTTGGAAAATGTTGATCTGTTATCACTTTCAAAAGCAATACAAAGTAAGGTAGAGATTTAAAGATGCAAAAAAGAGTAGTGTGTCAAAGGTGTATCCACTATTTTGTAACTTGGGAGCCAAATAAACCACACGGTTGTAAAGCCTATGGTTTTAAGTCACAACTTCTTCCAAGTATTGTTGTAAAAAATAGTAGTGGTGATAGTTGTAATCTATTTATAGAGAAAAAATTTGAAAATAGGAGTTAGGTTTGTTGTATAAAGAGTTTAAATTAGCTATAAAAAATATTGGTTTTGCTTCTTTAGAGGAGTTTTTAAAGTTTACAAAAATTGATTCAAAAGATGTTTTGATTTGGGAAGAGAAAGATGAAGTTCCTTATGTAATATCACTTCTTCTTCATACAATAAAAGGCGATAAAAAACTTCTTCCTTCAAGTGTTGTTTTAGATAGCTTAATAGAGGAGTGTTTACCTTTGGCAAACTTGCTTGAAGAGGCTTCATCTTTTCCTTCAAAATTAGAAGAGATGTTTTTGCTTCAAAAAGAGTTAAATGACTCAACAAATGGTAAAAACTGGGAGCTTGGAATCAATAAATTCAACAAAGAGATAAATTGGCTTAGATGTATTCATATGGAAGCAGCAGAGCTAATTGACTCAACTCCTTGGAAACATTGGAAAAATATAAATTCAGAGCCTGATATGAATAATATTCATGTAGAGCTTGTAGATATTTGGCACTTTTTAATGAGTTATATACTTCAAGAAACAAATGTACCAAGAGCAGTTTCACTTGTAAATACTCACTGTATTTATGAAGCAAATACAAATATTGATATAAAACTTGTTGTAAAAGATGCTGAAAAGCTATCTTATTTGGCTTTGGCAATTGATACAAAAAATATGCCAAGTTTTAGTGGAATTGAAAGATTTATTGAGCAATTTTTTAGAACTTGTAAAACAGCAGGATTATCTTTTACTTGGCTTCAAAAACTATATATTGGAAAAAATTGTTTAAATAAATTTAGACAAGATCACGGATATAAAGAGGGAACTTATAAAAAAGTTTGGAGTGGACAAGAGGACAATGTAGTTATGGTTGATCTTCTTGAAAAAATAGAGGATGTAAATTTTGAAGATTTTTACAAAAAACTTGAAGTAGAGTATAAAAAGAACTAAGTGAACTACTCAATCGCTAAAGACGATTGGGCTTCTTGCTTCATAGTATCATAGCTAGTTACAATTCCATAGGAAGTTATAACCCCACTAGAGGATACTCCACAAGCATAATCGACAGTCCCTGCCGAATTTCTATTATCTGTTTGTCCTAGTCCATAATTTCTAATATTGATTGAGGCATTTATATCTCTATCGTGAGATGTATTGCAGTGTGGACAAACAAACTTTCTTATATTAAGTGGTTTTTTACCTGTACTAGTACCACAATTTGAGCATATTTGTGAAGATGGAAACCATTTACTTATTTTTATTGTAGTTTTACCTTTCCAAGTTGCTTTATACTCTAGTTGTCGCATAAACTCACTCCAAGCTACATCACTAATTGATTTAGATAGTCTTTTATTTTTAACCATACCTTTTACATTTAATGATTCAAGACAAATAATATCGTATTGATTGGTTATCTCATTTGATATTTTATGTAAATAGTCTTTTCTTGAATTGTATATTTTAGTATGTATCTTTTGTACTTTTTTTAACTGTTTTAAGTAATTATTTGATTTAGGGGTTGTATCTCCTTTTTTTCTACTATGTTGTTTTTTTGATAAAGCCTTTTGTAGTTTTTTAAGTTTTTGTTCATACTTTTTAGTATGTCGTAAATTTGGATACTTAACATAATCACTTGTTGTAATTAGTGTTTCAGTACCCACATCTAAACCAACTGCATTTTTTGCTTTTATTGGCTTAGGTGTAGGTATATTATCATCTACTAATATACTAATAAAGTATTGATTATTTGTTCTTGAAATTGTTGCTTGTTTTAATATTGCATCTTTTGGTATCTCTCTATGGAATTTAGTTTTAATACCATCTTTTGTGAATTTTGGTAAATATGTTTTATTATTCTCTATCTTAATATTTTGAGGAGCTGTAAAACTTTGATGACTATTCTTTTTTGATTTGAATTTTGGGTAACCACCAAGTTGTTTGAAAAATCTTTGATAAGAGTTATCTAATTCTCTAAGAGCCATTTGTAAAGATTGACTCCCACATTCATTTAGCCATTCATACTCTTTCTGAGATTTTAATTCTGTTAGCTTCCCTTGTGTAGTCATATAATTAACTTTTTGACCTTTTGCATACTCCTTTTGTCTATAATCTAAAAAATAGTTATATAAAAATCTTGTACTACCAAAGTGTTTTTCAATTAATTGGATTTGAGTTTTTGTAGGATAAATTCTATATTTGAATGCTTTTAACATTAACTCAACTCCTTTTTAATTTATTTATAGCATTATAATATAATATTATAAATAACACAAGAAAAAAGGATAAGATTTGAGAAAAAATAAAAGAAAATTATATGGATTTGAAACTACTAATAGAGCAAACACAACTTGAAAGTTCATCTTATATTGGTTTTCAAATATAGAAAAAAGCTATTGGTTGGAGAGATGAATACATTTATCAAAAATATAATCTATGAGATAGAATCAAAAAGTGATTTTACTATTATTGAAATGCAATCAGATATAGACCATATTCATATAATGCTACAACATATCCCAAGAATTAGTATATCTTCTATTGTTAATCGTATTAAGTCAATAACTACTCATAGAATTTGGGAAAAACATAGTAATTACTTACAAAAAACAATTTTGGAAAGAAAAAATTTTTGGAGTGATGGGTATTTTGTGTGCAGTATTGGAGAAGCTAGTCCTGAAACTATACGAAACTATATAGCAAATCAGGGTTAGTTATTCGATTCATCCCATCGGCTAAAGACCAATGGGATTTCTCGAAAGGAGTTATTAAACTTATATAATAAAAACTTATGTTAAAATCAAAACTTAGGATTAAGTTTTGATTTTAGTTTTTTTGGCAAATGTGCAAAAACCATTTTGCTATTTTTTATAAAAATTTCATTTTTAAAAATGGCAATATCTAAACTCATTGAATTTTGATTAAAGTTTAAAAGTTTTATAGTCTCATCTTTTTGTGTAAATGATAGATTTAAAGCTTTTAAATCTACTATTTTTTTATCTTTTGCCAAAACTAAACTCATAAAACTTAAATTAAAAAATATTTTACAAAAATAGGATTTAAGAATGCAACAAGAGAGTATAAAAGCAATCCCATCAAATAGATTGCAATTTTTCCCAATTATGATGTTTGCTGTGATTATGGGGCTTGGTGGTTTGACTTTAGTTTTTGAAAAACTAAATCATACTTTTGGATTTTCAAATATCTTTTCTATATCTTTAATATCTCTTACAACTTTACTTTTCATAGCAGTTGTTTTTACATATATATTAAAGATTTTTAAATATAAACAAGAGGTTAAAAAAGAGCTAAATCATCCAATAAGAATAAACTTCTTTGCAGCCTCATCAATATCTATGCTTATTTTATCAATCTGTTTTAAAGAATTTAGTATTGAGATATCTAAACTATTTTTCTACTTTGGAGCTATTTTACATCTATTTTTAACTTTCTATACAATAAGATTTTGGATAAATAACAATCTTGAGATAGTTCACTCAAATCCAGCTTGGTTTATTCCAATTGTTGGAAACTTGATAGTTCCTATTGCTGGAGTCTCATTTGTAGATAATCAAATATTGATTTTCTATTTTGCAATAGGTCTGTTTTTTTGGATAATACTATTTTCTATAATTTTAAATAGAATTATATTTCACAATCCATTTGCACCAAAATTTTTGCCAACTATGTTTATTTTGATAGCTCCTCCATCAATTGGATTTATCTCATATATAAAATTGACTTCTAGTTTAGATTTTTTTGCTCAAATACTATTCTCTTTGGCACTATTTTTTACTATTTTGGTGGCATTTATGTATAAAAACTTTTTAAAAATAAAATTTTTTATATCATGGTGGGCATTTACATTTCCTATGGCTGCTGTTACTTTAAGTGTGATTACTATGTATGAATTAACTTCTAAACCTTTTTATGAGGTTTTGGCATATATTTTGAGTTTTATTACAACTATTATTGTGCTTTTGGTTGCTATTTTTACATTTAAACATATTTTGAAAAAAGAGATTTGTATCATAGAGTAGGGTATTTTTAGTCTATTTTGATATAATTTTTGCTTAATAATTTTTTGCAAAAAGGCTTTAATATGGAATTTAGATATATAGGAAAAAGTGGACTTAGAGTTAGTTCTATTTGTATGGGAACTATGACTTTTGGAAGTAGTACAGATGAAAAAGAGGCTTTTAAGATTCTTGATATGGCTTATGATAGAGGAATAAACTTTTATGATACAGCTGAACTTTATCCTGTAAGTCCAAAAAAAGAGACAATAGGTCTAACTGAAGCAATCTTGGCAAAATGGCTTAAAACAAAAGCAAGAGATAGTATTATTTTAGCTACAAAAATAGCAGGTGCTGCTTCAGGTTGGTTTGTACCACCTGTGCGACATGGATTAACAGCAATTGATAGTTTTCATATAAAAAGAGCAATAGAGGGAAGCTTAAAAAGATTGCAAGTAGATTATATTGATTTGTATCAGATGCATTGGCCTGATACTATTGTGCCAATAGAAGAGAGTTTAAAAGCTTTTGATGCTTTGGTAAAAGAGGGAAAGGTGCGATATATTGGAACTTCAAATGATAGTGCTTATGGACTTACAAAAGCAAATGAGATAAGCAAAAACAAAGACTTAGCAAGATTTGAGTCTATTCAAAACAACTTTTCACTTTTAAATCCAAGATTTCATGATGAGTTAGCAAATGTTTGCCGAAGAGAAAATATATCTTTATTGCCATATTCACCAATGGCAGGTGGAGTTTTAAGTGGAAAATATAATAAAGAGTTTGTAGATCCAGAGGTTAGATTTGCTGTTTATTTAAAAGATAAAAACAAAAGAGTTCAAGCTATGGCACATAGATTTGTAAATAATAAGACTCTTGAAGCAACTGCAAAATATATGAGCCTTGCAAATGATTATGGAGTTTCACCTTTGACTTTGGCAGTAGCTTATTCAAAGCATTTTGATTTTGTAGCATCTACTATTATAGGTGCAAGAAAAAGTGAGCAACTAGAAGATAGTTTCAAAGCCTTTGATTTTAAGATTACTCCTGAGATATTGACAAAAATTGAAGATATTCAAAAAGAGATTTTGTACCCTATGGGATGATAATTAAATTTATGATACAATGCCCGTAAAATATTACGCATAATTTAAAGGAGTATATTGTGGTAACATATTCTACAAATGAACTTATTCCATCATCAGAATTTGCAAAAAAGTTCGGTACATACTTAGCACAAATAAAAGATAACACTG
>NZ_JBAZAH010000012.1:0-37065 GCF_041672065.1 Aliarcobacter sp.
AATTTTTCTAACTGTAAAGCAACTCTTAATTTCTCTTCTGTGTTCATAGAACAACCAGGGCTTTGCTCTCCATCTCTTAAAGTAGTATCAAATACAATAATTTTATTTTTATCCATAATATTTACCTTTTAAATTAACTTTTGATTATATCTTTTTTTAAATAAAAAAAGAAAAACAGATTTTTTAGAAACTTATTTAATTTTAAATTAAAATTTGAGTAGATTTAAGAGTAGTAAAGAAGAGTTTACACTTTTTAGAAAATTGCTTTTTGAAATAATAAATATTTTCATTTTACTCTCCTTTTTTTATTAAGTTTGGAAGTATAATTTATTTTTTTAACTTTGTCAAGGATAATTTTTATTATTTAGTAAAATTATTTATATTAGAGGAAAAACCTCTAATATTTAACTCTTTTATTTATTATTAGTTGAACTTTCATCTGAATCAATATTTGATTTTATTTTTGAATCTTTATTTAATTCTGCCTTATCCTTATTCAAAGCATCGCTATGCAAATCTTCATCCTCGAAAACTATTCCACCATGTTCTTTTATAATCTCTCTAACTCTTTCACCTGTAAGTACCTCTATTTCAAGTAGTTCAGAAGTCATTTGTTCAATTGCATCTTTGTTATCTCTTAAAGCTTGCAACACAACTTGATATCTTTCATTTAAAGTAGTTTTTACATGATCATCTAAATCTTTTGCCATAGCATCTGAGAAATCTTTTTGAGTTTGTCCACCTAAGAACTGATTTGTTCTTCTTTCTAATACCATAAGCCCAGCTATATCACTCATTCCATAAATAGTTGCCATAGACTTAATAATATTTGTAGCTCTCTCTAAATCATTTCCAGCACCTGTACTAATCTCTCCTATAAATACCTCTTCAGCAGCTCTTCCACCAAGTAAAACATCAACTTCAGCTATTAGCTCATGTTTTTGCATTAAATATTTATTCTCTTCAGGTGTATTTAGTGTATATCCAAGCGCTGCAAGTCCTCTTGGAACAATAGATACTTTATTTACCTTTTTAGCACCTTTTGTAATTTCAGCCATAACTGCATGTCCACTTTCATGATATGCAACAATACGTCTTTCTTTTGGTGATATTCTTCTTGATTTTTTTTCAAGTCCAGCTATTTGTCTCTCAACAGCCTCTTTAAAATCACTTGGTTCTACTTGATCTTTGTTTGCTCGACCTGCTAAAAGTGCGGCTTCATTTATAATATTTGCTAAATCAGCACCAGCTAGACCTGCTGTCATTTTAGCAACCTCTTTTAAATCTACATCTTTTGCTACTTTTACATCTTTTATATGTACATTTAAAATCTCAATTCTTCCTTCATAATCAGGTTTATCAACTAAAACTTGCCTATCAAATCTTCCTGGTCTTAAAAGTGCTGGATCTAAAACTTCTGGTCTATTTGTAGCTGCAAGAACTATTACAGGAGCTGTTTCAGTAGAAAATCCATCCATCTCTGCTAAAAGTTGATTTAAAGTCTGCTCTCTCTCATCATTTCCACCCATTGGTCCACCACTAGCTCTGCTTTTACCAATAGCATCAATCTCATCAATAAAAATAATAGCAGGAGCTACTTTTTTTGCTTGTTCAAATAAATCTCGCACTCTACTTGCACCTACTCCAACAAACATCTCAATAAATGCAGATCCAGAAACTGATAAGAACTGAACATCAGCCTCTCCAGCAACTGCTTTTGCTAAAAGTGTTTTACCTGTACCTGGAGGACCTACAAGTAATACACCTTTTGGAATTTGAGCACCAAGTCTTACATATCTTTCTGGGTCTTTTAAGAAATCAACTACTTCTCTTACCTCTTCTTTTGCCTCTTTATTTCCAGCCATATCATCAAATTTTACATTTGGTTTTTCAGAGTTAATCATCTTCTTTGAACTTCCAATTCCAAGAATTCCTCCGCTTCCACCACCCATAGATTTTTGCATTCTTTTAACCAAAAACATCCAAATTGCAAAGAATAAAAATATAGGTAAAACCCATCCAAAAAGAATATCAGATAAAACATTCTCTTCATTTATTCCACCATATGAAATACCCTTTTTCTCTAATTCGCTAATTAGTGTCTCATCTGGAACAACTCTTCTAGCTGTATATGTAACTCTTTGCATACCATCATTTTTGCTAATAGCTCTAATTTGAGTATTTCCAATACCTACATACTCTATTTTTCCACTAGAAATTAATTTTTTAAGTTCTGAATATGGAACAGTTTTATTAGAGCTACTTCCATAAGATTGCATTTGTGAATTTGTTGCACCTGATTCACTATCAGGGAAAATTGTTTTAAACACAAAAATTGTGATTAAAGAGAATGCAACAAAAATCAAAAGTGGGTTATTGTTAAAAAAATTGTTGTTATTGTTATTGTTGTTACTATTTTGATTTTTGTTTGAGTTGTTATTTTGTTGTTTATTCATAAATTAAATCTCCTTACTATTTTGTAGAATAAGTGTTATCCACTCATTTTTTTGAACTACTTTTAAAACTTTTAAATCGCTAAAACTACTTTTTACTCTACCTTCATACTTGTCTAAGATTCCAGATAAAATTAAAATTCCATCTTCTTTTAATTTTGATTTTAAATCACTTGAAATCATAACTAAAATATCTGCAATAATATTTGCTACTACAACATCATACTTTTTATTTGTAATATTTACAGAACCTATCCATGAATCATTTATTTTTTCACCGTTTAAAGTAAAATTTGATTGAGTACTCTCTATACAAATCTCATCAGTATCACAAACATCAACAACTGCACCTTTTTTTGCTGCTGCAATTGCTAAAATACCACTTCCTGTTCCAACATCAAGTAATGTATCATCTTTTTTTACAAACTCATCAATTGCCAAAATACATGATGAAGTTGTTTCGTGATGACCTGAACCAAATGCAAGTGCTGGGTCTATTAGAATATCTATTTTTCCATCTTTTTTCTCTACCCAAGATGGTCTTACATAAAAATTACCAACCTCAACTGGATTTATTGAGTCTTGATATTTTTTTATCCAATCAACTGCATCTTTTTTTTCGTAAAAGATTTGGCACTCTACATCTATGGCTTTACTAAACTTTTCTATAGCCTCTTTTATATCTTCTAAACTATCTTCACTTCTAATAATAATTGATTTTTCACTCTCTTCAATAGCATCTTCAACTATACTCTCTACTAAATCTAAAAAAACATCATAATTTTTTTGAGGGAAAATCTCTAATTCAAAATATTGCTGTGTCAAAAATTTTTTTCCTTTTAAATTTTTTATTGTAAAAATGCGATATTTTATCTAAATAACTTTTTAATCAAATTAAATTTTAAAAAAGCTCTCTATTAAATCTCTCATTATATTTTTATCGCTTACTTGATTTACTAAATCTCTAAACTCATTTGCTCCTGTATAACCTTTTGAATAAGCGTGTAACAATTTTCTAAAAATTATAGCACCATAATCTCCGTGAAACTCAAGCATTTTGTCATAGTGCTCTAAAATAATCTCTTTTTTAATAGAGTTATCAATATCTTCAAGCTCATGTTTTAATTGATAAAAAACCCAAGGTTTACCAATAGCACCTCGTCCTATCATAACACCATCTGCTTTTGTGTACTCTAAAACCTCTTTTGCTTTTTTATAATCTTTTATATCACCATTTGCAATAACTGGAATTGAAATAGCCTCTTTCATCTGTTTAATTGCATCATAATCTACAGGGGCTTTATATTTTCCAGCTCGTGTTCTTCCATGAACTGATACAAAATCAACTCCACAAGCTTCAACTACTTTTCCTATTTCAACTGGAATTTTTTCATTAACTCCAAGCCTTACTTTTGCACTTGTATACTCTTTTTTTGAATATTTTTTAATAGTACTTAAAATCTCTTCAAGCTTTTTTAAATCACCAAGTAAATTTGAACCACTTCCATGATTAAAAACTTTTGGAGCTGGACAACCGCAGTTTAAATCAATTCCATCAATTCCATCAACATCATTTAAAATCTCAACTGCAGCTTTAACTAAATCAACACTATTTCCAGCAATTTGAACAAAATATGGATCTTCACTAGGAGCTTTTTCTACCATTTTAAGTGTTCTTGCACTTTTATAAACCAAAGCATTTGAGCTTATCATCTCTGAAATAGTAAGATCTGCTCCAAACTTTTTAACAACACTTCTAAAAGGTAAATCTGTATAACCAGCAAGTGGTGCTAAAACCACTAGAGGTTTTGAAAAATCAAGTTTTTTTTTCATTATTTATAAGAGATATTATCTAAATTGTAGTGTTTCCCTGCATCTTTTAAATCTAAAAGTGCCTTAAATGCTACATACTCATCTTCAGCAGAACCAACTAAAAACTCTCTTAATTTATCTATCATCTCAAATTTATTTAAAATATATAAGTAAGCTTCTGTTGCATCTTCATTTTGGCTTGAAAGTTTTTCAAAAAGCATTATTAAAGTATCTGGTTTTTCACTATCTTCATAAAGTTTTGCAAATTTAATATACTCATCTTTAGATAAATTTAAATCTTTTAATATCTTTATAATCTCTTCATATCCTAAAGAGAAATCATCTGTTTGAACATCTTTTTTCAAAATTGCACAAGCTAACTCTTTATCTAATTTAACTTCATTATAAACTTTTTTAACAGTTGTTAAACTCTTATCTGAAATAACTTTTAAAAGAGCCTCTTTTTGTAGTTCATAACCATATTTATCTTTTCTTTTTACAACTTCAAGAGCAAAATCAGCATCATTTGCAATTCTGTTTTTTATATTTTTTTCAAATAGTTTTGAACCTTTTGTGCTTTTTAAATCTTTTACATATAGACCATTTTCAATCTCATTTATAGTATGTAATATATCTTTTATATCTTCATTTGAAGCGTTTAATGTTGTTGTTTTTAGTTCAAAATCAACATTATGTAAAACATTTGATAACTCTTTAAAATCTTTTGTGATAAATGATACTTTTTTATCATCTTGAATTAATTTTGATTTTATTAAATCAAATGTAGATTTTATATCTTGTCTTACAAATCTATTTTTAAAGCTAATAACAATTGCATAAAAAATAATATGCAAATAGGTCATAACAGATAAAAATAGTATTGGAACAACAATCCAAAGCGAAACTGGTAGAGTTAAAGAGTTTCCAAACATTGTAAGAGTATATTCCCCTAATTCTAGGCTATGTACAAACCCATATACAATAACCATAAACAAAATTGTAGCAATGATATAATTTTTAAGACCCATAGGTTCTCTTCCTTTTCTTTATTTTTAGATGTTTATTATACTTAAAACTTTATAAATTACTTATGATATGGATGATTGTTTATAATAGTTAATCCTCTAAATATCTGCTCACTTAAAACCAAAGTTGCCAATTTATGAGCAAATGTTAAATTACTAAGTTTAATTGTAGTATCACAAAGATCTAAAAACTCTCTTTGAAAACCATATGCACCACCAATAAAAAAGTTTATTTGCATTTTATTTTCTAAAAGATTTGAAAAAGCGAAGGTATCGATATTTTTTCCTAAAACATCAAGAGCAACATTATAACCTTTTAAATATGGTTGATAAGTTTTTGTGTAGATTTTTTGTGCCTCTTCTTGACTTATATTTTGAGCTTTTGATATCTCATTATTAAAAATATAGTGAATATTTATCTTTGAGTATTTACTTGACATCTTTATGAAATCATTTATTAATTTATCAAAATCATCATTTGATGCCTTTGCAATCATATAAATATCTATTTTCAATTTAAAAAACCACTTCCAACACAGTTAAATCTAACATTTTCTATCTTATCTTCAACATTAACTCCACCAATTGCACAAACTGGGTGTTTTGATATTTTTGCAAGATAACTTAATTTTTCACCTAAAATATTTGATATATCTTTTGTGTTTGTAGTTTTGTAAGCTCCAAGTCCAATCATATCAAGTTCAAGATTGTTTGCCTCTAAAATTTCAAATTCATTATGAGTTGAAAGCCCTAAAAGTTTATCTTTTATTTTTGCTCTTAAAAGTTTAACAGCTATTTTTTTATCTTTATTAATTAAAGAGATATCCTCTTGTCCTATATGAAGACCATCTGCATAATCTATTAAGTCTAGTTTATCATTTATAATTATTGGAATATTTAGATTTTGTTTTAAATATATTAAGTTCTTTTTTTGAATATCTAAACTTGAATTTTTATCTCTATATTGCAAAAGAACTGCTTTGCTATTTTTTACTTTTTTAACAAAATCTTCTAAGCTTATATTTTTTTTAGTAAGTGTTTCATAATCGCATAAAAGATAAAGCAAGTTAAAATCTTTGAGTTTAAAACCCAAAGATTTTTCTAAATTTGAGAGCATTTTAGCTAATTTTCTTTTGTCCAAAAATTGTAAGAAGATCTGAAATAGTCTTTTTCATATCTTTTCTATTTACAACCATATCAATTGAACCTTTTTCTAATAAAAATTCAGCTCTTTGGAAACCTTCAGGCAGATCAGCACCAATAGTTTGCTTAATAACCCTTTGACCAGCAAATCCAATTAATGCACCTGGCTCTGCCATAATAATATCACCCAAAAATGCAAATGAAGCAGAAACTCCACCCATTGTAGGATCTGTTAAAATTGAGATATAAGGAAGTTTTTCGCTATCAAGTCTTTTTAAAGCTGCACTTGTTTTTGCCATTTGCATTAAAGAAAAAGTTGACTCCTGCATTCTAGCACCACCTGATGCTGATACAATTATAACAGCCTCTCTTTTTTCAATAGCTCTATTTACGGCTCTTACAATTTTTTCACCCTCAACACTACCTAAACTTCCACCCATAAATGCAAAATCAAAAACTACAAGCTGAACAGGAATTGAGTTAATTGTACACTCACCACTAATAACACTTGAAACTCTTCCTGTTTTTGCAAGTCCATCTTCAACTCTTTTTTTGTATGAAAGTTTATCTACAAATTTTAAAGGATCATTTGGTTTTAGATTCGCATCAAACTCTACAAAGCTATTTTCATCTGCTAAAATCTCTATTCTTCTTTTTGCACCAACTCTTAAATGAAAACCACATTTTGGGCAAACATTATCTTGATTTTCTATCTCTTTGATAAACATTAAAGCATTACAACTAGAACATTTTATCCAGTGACTTGGAGCTTCACTCTTTTTTGCTTGCTCTTTATCTTTATTATCAAATGAAATTTTACTAAATAGGTTTTTTAAATCCACAACCCTCTCCTTATTTTTCTAAAGCGATATTATATTCAAATATTACTAAATATTTTTAAATTTCTCAATTTCGTCAAGTTTTTCCCATGGATAATCAGGCTGTCCAACTTGTCCACGCGCAGCTACATCTGCATATAAAAAACTATCTTTTGATGGTTTATCTAATTTAAATTTTTCTGTAATCCATCTTGGAGTTAAAGGGAAATTTTCCATTACAAATGAAGATAAAATATCATCATTATGTTTTGTATATGTTCCCATTGTATCAACAGCAACTGAAGTAGGACGCGCTACACCAATTGCATAAGATATTTGTACAATTGCTTTTTTAGCTAAATTTGCAGCAACTATATGTTTTGCAATCCATCGTGCTGCATAAAGTCCACTTCTATCAACTTTTGTATAATCTTTTGAAGATTGTGCTCCACCACCAATTGGTGCATATCCTCCAAAACTATCAACAATTAATTTTCTTCCAGTTAATCCACTATCATGAAGTGAACTATGATTTACATATCTTCCTGTTGGGTTAATATGAATAATTGTGCTATTTTTATCATAAAGCTTATCAGGCAGTCCAGAGTTATCAATTAACTCTTGAATAATTGCTCTTACCTCTTCGATTTTTAAGCTCTCATTTGATGGAGCTGAAACTACAATTGTATGAATTTTTTGAGGTTTACAATTTTCAA
This sequence comes from Aliarcobacter sp., assembly GCF_041672065.1. NCBI lineage: Bacteria > Pseudomonadati > Campylobacterota > Epsilonproteobacteria > Campylobacterales > Arcobacteraceae > Aliarcobacter > Aliarcobacter sp. The sequence goes on from NZ_JBAZAH010000012.1 coordinate 7,968, forward strand.
AATTCTCTTTTGTTCCATAATCAACTGTAACTTGAGTTTTGATATCAACACCAAATTTATCTTTATGCTCTAAAGCATATTTATAAACTGTATCGCAAAGTCTTCTTGCATAAACAATTGCTGAAGGCATAAATTCAGCAGCTTCGCAAGAGGCAAATCCAAACATAATACCTTGATCTCCAGCACCTATTTCTCCAGTTGTTTGATCAACACCTTGACTTATATCAGGACTTTGTTGATTTAATAAAACTTGAACTTGTACATCATCTGGATGAAGTGCTTGCTCTTTTGTAAATGCACTTTTTCCGTCATATCCAATTTTTGCTAATGCATCTTTTACAATCTTTTCATAATCATTTTGTGATAATTTTGCATTTGATTTTACTTCACCACCAATAACAACATGCTTTCCAGCTACAAAAACTTCACTTGCAACTCTACTGTTACTATCTTCAATAATTAATCTATCAACTATTGAGTCTGCAATAATATCAGCACATTTATCAGGGTGTCCAGGGCTTACTACTTCACTTGTAAATAAGTATTGTGATTTTTTTTCCATTTTTGTTTTCCATCCTTTGTTTTCCACAAGCTTTGCTTGAGTTGTTTTCCATCTTTTGTTTTCCATTTTGTCTTTTATAAGAATTAAAATAAAAATTTAAAGAGTTCGATTTGCTACAAATAGCAAAAAGTTTAAAATTGTAGCTAAATATTTCTTTTATCTACTTTTTTCTTTTAACTGTTTTCTAAAATTCTTTAATATATTTAGCTCATCTTTTAACTTTAATCTTCTCCTAACTCTTTAATAGTTAAATCTTGAATCCATAAAACTTTTGATACGCTTATTAATCGACTAATTATTAAATTAGCATGATAACTATCATTTAAAAGACTCGTTGCCATCTTTTTATCAATTCTTTTCTCTCTAATTAATATATCAATTCTTCTAGTTGCTATTACATCTAAGCCTTTTAAATACTCTTTTAATAGCTCTGATTTTGATAAAACATCTATATCATCTTTACTATTTTTCATCTCATTTATAGTGTTTATACTCTTTGCTATTGCTTCTCTAATAAAATTATATTCATCTTTTATATAGCTATTATTACTTGATATATACTTTCTTACATTTTTTTGAAGCTCTTTTGTATTTTTTACAGATTCAGCTATATCTCTACAAGCATTTCTTAAATCATTCAAATATAGTTTTTTTTCATCATCAAGCTCACTTATAAAATATGTAGAGTAATCTATAATATCACTATATAAAGATTTTATTCTACTTTCATAAAACTCATCTATATTTAAATCAATAATATCAGATGACTCTTTTACAATTTTATCAATATCTTTTTTCCCTAAATATCTATGTCTGTGAAGCATAATTGCATGACTTAAAACTTCACTTGCATTATCATATAAATGAATAGTCTCTTTTCTTGTAGCTTTCAGCGCTGCAAATGGTACTGCAACTACTTCCATATCAAGAAATTTTGGTTTAGTAATATAGCTCTCTTTCTCTTCAACAAATAGTTTTTTAAGAAAAATTACCAGCTTTGGAATAAAAAATGAGAAAACTATAAGACCAACTAAATTAAATAAAGTATGAAAAACTGCTAATTTCATAGCCCAGTCATCACTTTTTATTCCCAAATATTTTGATATATAATCAACAAAATCAATCATAAGATATAAAGAGGCTAAAGTAATAACAGTGGTGATTCCTTTAAATATAAACAATCCAACTGCCATTCTTTTGCTATTTGCATTTGAAACTATAGCTCCTAAAGCTGCAGTTGTTGCTGTTCCTATATTTGCTCCAACTGCTATTGCCATAGCATTTATATATACAATTTGACCTGTTACCAAAGCTGTTACAGTTAGTGCCATTGTTGCACTACTTGATTGAATAATAACTGTTGCAAAAGCTCCAATAAGAGTATAAACTATAATTCCAGCATATCCATCAATTGCAAATTGAGCTAAATCTATTCCTTGTTTTAAATCCTCAAATCCATCTTTCATATATCCAATACCCAAAAAGACAAATCCAAGACCTAAAAGAATATTTCCAAATCCTTGAAAATTTCTGTTTTTATAAAATCTAAAAATTACACCAAAAATTATCATAGGAAGAGCAAAAGCAGCTATATCAATCTTAACACCAAGAGTTGAAACAATCCAAGTTGTAGCAGTTGTTCCAACTGCTGATCCAAATACAACTCCAAGTGCACCTGCAAGTGAGATGATTTTTGCAGATAAAAATGAGATTACAATAATTGCAATTAATGATGAGCTTTGTAAAATTGCAGTTGCAGTTATTCCCAAAAAGATGGCTTTTGAGTTTGTATTTGTACTATTTGCTATTAGTTTTTCTAAAATTCCGCCACTAAAGAATTTAAATCCATCCTCCATAAATTGCATACCAATTATAAAAACGGCAACTCCAGCAACTATATACTTAGAGTCCTCATTTACATAAAGCAAATATGCCAATGAGATTAGAAGTATGTAGGAGAGATATTTTTTCATCTACTCAACTGTTACTGATTTTGCAAGGTTTCTTGGCATATCTACATCATTTTTAAGTCTTATTGATATCTCCATAGATAAAAGTTGAAGAACAATTAAGATCTCAAAGAACTCAAGCATATAGTGTTCACAATCATCTATTTTTATAAAATCATCTGCTAGTTCAAAATCTTGTGAAGATATTGCACAAATTGTACTATCTCTTGCACTTAGCTCTTCAACATTTGATTTTATTTTGTCATATAACATATTTTTTGGCATAAGTGCAATTGTAAATAGTTCAGGATCTGCAAGAGCAATTGGTCCATGTTTCATCTCACCAGCTGCATAACCCTCAGCGTGTAGATAAGAAATCTCTTTAAGTTTTAATGCACCCTCAAGAGCCAAAGGATAGAATACATCTCTTCCTATAAAGAAAAATCCATGACCATGAAGATATCTTTTTGATAATCTTTTTGCTTTTTCATGAATATTTTCATGAACTTTTAAAGATTTTGGAACCTCTCTTAAAGTATTAACCTCATTTTCAAGCTTATCTTTTGATATTGTTTTTCTAATTTGAGCAAAATATAGACTTAACATCCATAAAACAACTGTTTGAGTAGAGAATGCTTTAGTTGAAGCTACTCCTTTTTCTATTCCAGCTCTTGTTAAAATTGTAAAATCTGCAACTCTTGTCATTGAAGAGTTATCAACATTACAAACAACCAATGTTTTAAGTCCAGCTTTTTTTGCCATTTTTAAAGCTTCTAATGTATCAGCTGTTTCTCCACTTTGAGAAACTACAACAAAAAGTGTATCTTTTGTTAAAAGTGGATCTTTATACCTAAATTCACTTGCAACTTCAACACTACATTTTATTTTTGAAACTCTTTCAAAAAGATATGAAGATGTAAGTCCTGCATGATATGAAGTTCCACAAGCACAAATTTTAATCTCATTTATACCATCTAATATTTTTGAGTCTATCTCATCAAAATTTATCTCATTATCTTTCACACGACCTAACATACAATCACTTACAACAACACTTTGCTCATAAATCTCTTTTTCCATAAAATATCTAAAACCATCTTTTTGAGCAAACTGTTTTGATGTAGGAAGTTTTGACCAAACAACATTTTTACAAAAAAACTCTATTCCATTTTTTGAAGCAACTCCTCCAACTTTATCATCAAGATATACAACATCACTTGCAAATCCTATAAGTGCAGAATCAGAAGATGCAAATAAAACTTCATCTTTTTCTATTCCATGCCCAACAATCATTGGACTTCCAAGTTTATAAAAAAATATTTTCTCAGGCTCATCTTTTGTGATTAATAAAATAGCATATGCTCCTTCAAGCCTTTTTATAGTCTCTTGAAACGATTTTTTTGGATCTTTTAATTTATTGTTGTAGTGTTCAAAAAGATGAACAATAACCTCTGTATCTGTTTGAGATACAAATTTATGTCCCAAAGATATAAGCTCCTCTTTTAACTCTTTGTAGTTTTCTATAATTCCATTATGAACAACATAAGAGTATTGCCCCAAATGAGGATGAGCATTTACTTCTGTTGGCTTACCATGAGTTGCCCATCTAGTATGTCCAATTCCAAGGTTATATCTATCTTTTTTACTCTCATTAACTTTATCTTCAAGATTTACAAGTTTACCAACCGCTTTAAAAACATCAATTCCATTGTCATTTAAAACAGCAATTCCAGCACTATCATAACCTCTGTACTCTAACTCTTTTAATCCATCCAATAAAATTTTACAAGTATCATACTTTCCTATATAACCAACTATTCCACACATAAAAAATCCTTAAATCATTTTTAAAAATATAAAATTTTAGCCAAAAGTAGCTAAATATCTAGTTTGCTTAAAAGCCTATCGTGAATTTTTCCATTTGTTGCAACTATATATTTATCCTTAAACATATCATAAGTTGTCCCAGCAATATTTGAAACAGTTCCACCAGCTTCACTTAAAATTATAATCCCAGCACTAACATCCCAAGGTTTTAAATTCATCTCATAATAACCCTCATAAACACCTTTTGCAACCATACATAAATCAATAGATGCACTTCCAAGTCTTCTTAAATCTTGACACTCTGGCAAAATATTCTCTATTTTTTTTATCACATCTTTTAAATCTTTTGTATTCTCACCACTACTATATGGAAATCCTGTAGCTAGAAGTGATTTTTGTAAATCATCTTCAATACTAACTTTAATTTTTTTACCATTTAAAAATGCACCTTTTTTATTTTTAGCAAAATATAGCTCATCTAAAATAGGATTATAAACAACTCCAATATAAGGTTTTTTATCTTTATAAACTCCAACTGAAATTGCAGTATGAGGTACTTTATTTACAAAATTTGTTGTTCCATCTATGGGATCTATTATAATTGAACTACCAAATTCAACTAAGCTATTATCTGACTCTTCTGCTATTATGTTAAACTCTTTAAAATATCTTTTAAACTCTTTTTTCAAAAACTCTTCAATAGCTAAATCATACTTTGTAACTAAATCTTTTTTAGCTTTAAAGTTTACATCTTTTTTTGAATAGTAACCATTTTTTAGTATTTTTCCAGCCTCTTTTATAATTTTTACAAGTCGCTTTTCCATAATATTCCTAAAAATTTTTGATCTATTATATCCAAAATATTTTTTTTGCCAATAAATAAAAAAGCATCCCAAAAATTGAGATGCTTAAAAAATTGATATAAAATATTCCCCGAAAACTATTTATATGGATAATTTCTCCTGTGTGGCGGATATTGTATAAAAGAAATGTAAGAAAAATGTAAGATTTTTAAAATATTTAAATTTTTTTAAAAATATATCTAAATATATTTTGTCCTTTTTTATAATAAACATCATATCTAATACTATTTTTAATACATATATTGCTAACCATAAAAAGACCTAAACCAAGACCTCTTTTCGCTTCATCTTCTCGATGATTTTTATTAAATATAATATCTTTATTTTTTATCTCATTCCCAAAACTTCTAAACTCTAAAATAGCCTCTTTTTCATTTTCTAATAAAACTACATCTACTCTCTTATCTTTATAACCATATTTTATAGCATTTGATAAGTTATTATCAATAATTCTTTCAAGCTCTATATCATTTATATAAACATAAATAGATTTATCAATTTGTGCTTGAATTTTTTTAAAATTTACTTTACTAATTGTTGAAAAGAAATTTATTCTCTCAATTAATGAAGCTTTTAAATCTACTTTTTTAGGTTTATATGAGATTGTATCCGAAGTTAAAAGATATGATAAATCTTCATAAGAGTTTGAAAGCATATTTATAGATGCATCAATTTGCTCAATAAATGTATTCATACTACTATCTTTTTGAAACTTTTTTATCATCTCACTATTCATTAAAATATTTGTCAAAGGAGTTCTGATTTGATGTACTGTATCTGCAATAAATTTTTTATTCTCTCTTAAAAGATTACTATTTTGTTCCAACTCATTTGTAAATTTATCATATAAAACATTGTATTTTTTTGCAATTTTTGATAACTCATTATTGTAAGTTAATAACTCCTCTTCTACTTTTTTAGACTCTTTAATACTTTTTAAAATAGTCTCTATTGGTTTTGTAAATCTATTTTGAACAAATATAAAAATTAGAAAAAGTATAAAAACAATTATAAAAAGTGAACCTATATAGAGATTTTTTATATCTTTTAAAAACTCAACTCTATTACTTAAATCAATTTCAAGCTCCATAACAACATTTTCAAAACCTAAAAATTGAAACATATTTTTATCAAATATTGGGGCTGTTATAGTTAAAAGATTAGATTCTAAATTTTGAGTTTGTGCAAAGTTTATGGCTGAATTTACAATTGCAGAGCTTGTAATATTACTATTTTCAATAATATCTAAAGAGTCATACAAACTTTTTTTTGTCTCATCTTCTAATTTTTTTAATAAATTATAGTATGAGTAGCCATCTTTATTTTTAAAAACTCTATATACTCTTACACTATTATTTGATTGAAGATTTTCAACAACAAAAGAGATTGAACTATTTTTAATTTGAGTATTTATAAAAGATAATTCCAAAAACTTATCTTTAGATAGTGAAGCATAAGCATATAATCTATACTCTAAATTTATTGGGTCACTATTTATAAACTTAGAAAAATATATATTTCCATCTAAACTCTTATTCATAAGAGCTTTAGCATCGCTTATATTTGTTAAATCCAAATTTAAATCTTTTAAATCAGTTGTTTTATAAATCACATAAGATCTATCTATTAAATATAGTTCAAAATCATAATTTTGTAAATTGTACTTTTTTTTCAAAAAAAGCTTTAACTCATCTAAATCTCTACTGCTATCTTTTTTTAATAAAATTAAAGCATCATTTGCAATATTAAGAAAAAGATCTCCTGCATCATTAAACTCAATACTTCTATTTAAAATAGAGTTTGATATAGCTTTTTTATGAAGTCTTACTTCACTATTTACAAATCTTTTTAAATCCTCATCATATTGATTTTTATAAGAGATATAATTTATAGTTAAAACAAAAAACAAAATTGCTGATAAAAATAGTATAAAAATATATAGTTGATATCTTAATTTCATTTTAAATCTTTTTTTATCTCAAATCTATATCCAACACCCGTTTGTGAGAAAATAAATTTCTCATCACTATTAAAATATTTTCTCAATCCATTTACAAGCTGTCTTAAAGGATAAATATCTTTTATATCATTCTCCCAAACATAATTTTCTAAAATCTCTGTTGGTACTGTTTTATTCAGATTTTTAAGCAAAATAGTTAAAAGTCTTCTCTCTTTTCTTCTAATTCTAACAAGTTTTGAATCTATTGTAAGCTCTTCTGAAATAAGATTATAAGATATATTTTTAGATATTTTAATAATATTATTATCTTCAATTTTTCCATAAATTTTATCAATTTTTATCTCTAACTCTTCAAGATAAAATGGTTTTTTTATATACTCATCACAACCATTTTTATAAGCTGTTTTAATATTATCTAACTCTAAAGATGCTGTTATTATTATAATAGCACTTTTTATATCTTTAGTTCTTATATATTTTAATATCTCTAGACCAGAAACTTTTGGAATATTAATATCCAAAATATATAAATCATAAAAATTTTTATCAATATAATCAAGCGCCTCTTTACCATCTTCTAAAGAGTCAACTTCATAACCTTTATATTTTAAAAAATTAGTAATAGTAGTATTTAATTGAATATCATCTTCTATAATTAAAATTTTCATTCTAGTATTCTATCCAACAATATATTTAAAGACAAAATAGATAAAATCTTTTATGAAAAATTTTATAAAAATAGAAGATAGTGTAGTAGATTTTGGTGATTGTAAAAATTGTGAAGCTAGATGTTGCAAAGGAGTTTTTGGTTCATTATTTTCACAAATACTAAAAGAAGAGTTTGAAGTTCTTTATCAAAACTTTCCAATACTATTTATTTTTGGTTCTAAAGGTTTTATAAAACCTATTATCTTAATATCAAATGGTTATGATTCATGCCCTTATCTAAAAGATAATCTCTGCTCAATTTACGAAAAAAGACCTAGTGTTTGTAAAATCTATCCATTAAGTCCAAATCTTGATAACTCAATTTATATAGATAGCTCTTGTCCTGAAGTTTTTAAAGGAACAAATAGTTTAGATATAGAAGTTGATTTTTTTTCAAATTATCAAAAAAGCTACTTAGATACTCACTTTGAGTTTGATAATCTAAAAATTGATGATTTTGAAGAGTTACTTTTTATAAAAAATATGAGATTTTTTAAATATATTGGAAAAGAGAGTTCAAAATATTTAGATTTTCACAAACTTTCCCTTGAAAATCTTAAAAATTATAGTTTCTATAAATAAAAAAAGAGAGTGAAAATTCACTCTCTTTAAAAACTATTATTTGATGATTACATCATTCCAGGCATTCCGCCCATTCCACCCATACCGCTCATATCAGGCATGCTAGGTTTATCTTCTTTAATATCTGTAACAGTTGCTTCTGTTGTTAAAAGTAGTGATGCTACTGAAACAGCATTTTGCATTGCAACTCTTTCAACTTTTGCAGGATCTACAATTCCAGCCTCAAACATATCTACATACTCACCGCTTGCAGCATTAAATCCTAAGTTCTCATTTGAAGATTTTTCAACCTCATTTGCAACAACTCCAGCATCATATCCAGCATTTAAAGCAATCTGTTTTAATGGTGCTTTAATAGCTCTTAAAACAATAGCAGATCCGATTTGCTCATCACCACAAAGATCAAGTTTTACTTTAGCAGCTGCTCTAATTAATGCAGCTCCTCCACCAATTACAATTCCCTCTTCAACAGCAGCTCTTGTTGCACTTAAAGCATCATCAACTCTATCTTTTTTCTCTTTCATTTCAGTCTCTGTTGCAGCTCCAACTTTAATTACAGCAACTCCACCACTTAATTTTGCAAGTCTCTCTTGAAGTTTTTCTCTATCATAATCGCTTGTTGTATTTGCAATCTCTGCTTTAATTTGGTTTACTCTTGCAAGAACTGCATCTTTACTTCCACTTCCATCAACAATAGTTGTATTATCTTTATCAATTACAATTTTTGAAGCAGTTCCAAGTGCAATTAAATCTGTAGTTTCAAGTTTCATTCCCATCTCTTCAGATACAACTGTTGCACCTGTTAATACAGCAATATCTTCAAGCATAGCTTTTCTTCTATCACCAAATCCTGGAGCTTTAACAGCAGCAATTTGTAATGCACCTCTTAATCTATTTACAACTAAAGTTGCTAATGCTTCACCATCTACATCTTCAGCAATAATTAATAAAGGTCTTCCTGCTTTATTTACACCTTCTAGTATTGGTAAAAGCTCTTTTAGTGAAGAGATTTTTTTATCATAAAGTAGAATAAATGGATTATTAAACTCTGTTGTCATTTTTTCAGGATTTGTAACAAAATATGGACTTAAATATCCTCTATCAAACTGCATTCCCTCTACAACATCTAGCTCATCCGAAATTCCTTTTGCTTCTTCAACAGTAATAACACCATCTTTTCCAACTTTTTCCATAGCTTCAGCAATCATTTTTCCAATTGCACTATCTGAGTTTGCTGAAATCGTTGCAACTTGCTCTATTTCTGTTTTATTTGCAACAACTTTTGAAGATTTTTTAAGCTCTGCTAAAATAGCTTCACAAGCTTTGTCCATTCCTCTTTTTAAAGATATTGGATTTGCTCCAGCTGTTACATTTCTAAGACCCTCTTTGAAAATTGAGTGAGCTAAAACAGTTGCTGTTGTTGTTCCATCTCCAGCCTCATCAGCAGTCTTACTAGCAACCTCTTTTACAAGTTGAGCTCCCATATTTTCTAAAGTATCAGCAAGTTCAATCTCTCTTGCAACACTTACACCATCTTTTGTAATTGTAGGAGCTCCAAAAGATTTTTGTAGTAAAACATTTCTTCCTCTTGGACCCATCGTAACTTTTACAGCATCTGCTAGTTTTTCAACTCCAGCGAACAGTCTATTTCTTGCATTATCACTAAATATAATCTCTTTTGCCATCTTACATAACTCCTATAATATTTTCAATATTTAATACTAGATAATCTTTACCTTCTAGTTTAATTTCAGTTCCTCTATATTGTTCAAACACAACTACATCTCCAACTTTTACATCTTCAACTTTGCTTCCAACAGCAACTACTTTTGCAGTTTGAGGTTTCTCTTTTGCATTATCAGGAATAATTATCCCACTTGCAGTTTTGTTCTCAACCTCAGTTCTCTCAACTAGAACTCTTTCACCTAGTGGTTTAAAATTCATTTTCTTTCCTTTTATATATGATTTAAATTTTATTATTAGCTTAAAACTTAGCACTTACTAGTTTTAAGTGCCAAATTTTATACAATTTTTTCTTTTTTGTCAATAAACCTTTAGTCAATTTAACTAAGAGTTGTATTTTTTGTGTCTATTTATATAGTTTGTTAAAAGTTCTAAAAGAGAATCTTGTAGATTTTTATCAAAGTTATTTAGATTTTGCAAACACTTATCTGCCAATTTATCAGCACTATTCATAGCCTCTTTAAGCCCTAAAAGATTTACAAAAGAGTTTTTAAAACTATCATTTTGGGTAGTTTTACCAGCAACATCACTACTTTCAAGCTCATCTATAATATCATCTTGAATTTGAAACAAAAGTCCTAAATCTATTCCAAAATCATATAACTCATCTTGAGTTTGCTCACTATATGAGGCAATTATTGCGCCCATTTTAAGAGATGCTGCTATTAATTTAGCAGTCTTATTTATATGTAAAAACTCTAATTTTTCAAGCTCTATTTTTTGTTTTTCAAAAAAACAATCTATTGCTTGACCAATTATCATACCATTTAAGCCACCATTATGTCCTAAAAGTTTTATTAACTCAATTTTTACATCATTGTGAAGTGAAGCATTTGCTATTAGATTAAAAGCTTCACTATTTAAAGCATCTCCAACTAATATAGCAGTTACCTCATCATATTTTATATGAAGAGTTTGAAATCCTCTTCGTAAATCAGCATTATCCATTGAAGGTAAATCATCGTGAATTAGTGAGTATGTATGTAAAAACTCAACAGCAAGTGCCACTTTTAAACTATTATCTAATAAAAGTGGTTTTTTTGAGTTTACAACACTTAAAAGAAGCATTGGTCTAAATCTTTTTCCACCAGCTTTTAACATTTCACCCATAGCCTCTTCAAAGTGTGGATGAAAACTTTTTATAGTTGGTAGGTTAGATAGAAGATAATCTTCAAATTTATTTAATAAATCTTTCATCTATTTTTGACCTAAATTTCCTAATCCACCTAAATTACCCATTAAATTCATAGCCACTCTTTTTTTATTCTCTTCACTTTGTTTTATAATATCATTCATACAAGAGATTAAAAGTATTTGCAAAGAGTCTTTATCTTCAAGAAGTGAGTCATCAATTTTTAAATCAACAACTTCTGAGTTTCCATTGATTGAAATTTCAACCATTCCACCACCTGCTTTTGCAGTAAATAGATTTTGTGCATTTTTTGCTTCTTGCTCTTTTGCCATATCCTGAAATTTATTTATCATATCTCCAAGATTTAGATTTTTTAAATCAATACCATCAAACATAGTTACCACCTACTAAATCATTTGTAATAAGTTCAATACTATTTTTATCATCTACTAGCACAACAGTTGGTTTATAATTTTTTAACTCTTCTTGGCTATATGTTGCATAAGCTATTACAATTATCTTATCTCCAACAGATACTTTTCTAGCAGCTGCTCCATTTAGACACATATCTTTTTTACCAAACTCACCTTTGATTACATAAGTTTGAAATCTCTCTCCATTGTTAATATTTACAACATCAACTTTTTGACCAACTCTTAGATTACTAGCTTGCATAAGCTCTTCATCAATAGTAATTGAACCAACATAGTTAAGATTTGCATCACTTACAGTTGCTCTATGAATCTTACTGTATAACATCTCAAATGTCATATCATTTAATCCTTTTCATCTAATTTTCAAAGCTTATATATTATACTAAATTTCTAAAAAATCTTATTAAAGGAATAAAGTGAAAAAAGTTTTATTAATATCTTTACTTTGTACAATTTTATTTGCAAAAGATCCTATTGCAATAATAGATACAAATATGGGAATAATCAAAGTTGAATTAAAACCACAACTTGCTCCAAAAGCAGTTGAAAACTTTGTAACTCACTCAAAAAATGGTTACTACAATAATCAAATTTTTCATAGAGTTATAAAAAATTTTATGATTCAAGGGGGAGATCCAACAGGAACTGGAACTGGTGGAGAATCTATTTGGAAAAAAGATTTTGAAGATGAGTTTTCATCAAAAGCTATTTTTGATAAACCTTTTATTTTAGCAATGGCAAATAGAGGTCCAAACACAAATGGAAGTCAATTTTTCATAACAACAACTGCAACTTATTGGTTAAATGGTTACCACACAATATTTGGATATGTAGTTGATGGTTTTGATGTTGTAAGAGGTATCGAAAATGTAAAAACAAATGGAAGATATGGTGGAGATAAACCTATTAGTGATGTTAAAATAAATAGTATAAAAATAGAGGAGTAAAGAAGATATTAATCTTCTAACTCTTCTTTGCTAACAACTCTTTCAATATCCATAATAACAAGCATTTGATGATCTTCTACTCTAACATAACCTTTTAAATATTTAGAAGGAATAGCAGAACCCATTTCAGCAACAGGTGCAAGCATACTTGTATCAATTTTTTGTGTATCATCAACCAAATCTACAACAATTCCAACCATTCTTTTATCTTCAGTGATTACAATAATAATAGATGTATTTACATCATATACAATAGGACCTGTGTTAAATTTAATTCTAATATCTAAAATTGGAACAACTTCCCCTCTTGAATTAATCAAACCTTTTACCCAATCAGATGTATTTGGTAAAGTTGTAATATGATCAGGATAAGTTAAAATCTCTTTTATTTTTGGAAGTTCAATAGCATATTTCATTTTTCCTAATTCAAATGTCATAAACTCAGTAACATTTGAGCTACTTTTTTCTCTTGAGTTCTTGTTTTCCATCTTCTATCCTTGTTTAAATATTTTTGCAAAATTGCAATATTATACTTTTTGTTCACTTAAACTAATAATTTTTGCTATTGCTTTTGTTTTAGCTGTTTGAAGTTCTATATTATCATCTATTTTTAAATCATCCAAAGAGACAATTTTATTATCTTTAGAGAGTTGAACAAAACCTATTTTATCTTTTTTTTCTGGATTATTCATTAAAAAAGATTGCTTTAAATTATCTAAGATATTTGAGAAAATATCTAATCTTGAAGTTAAAGTTCTTTTAAAACTATCTTCCAAAAGCTTAATTTGTGCATCAAAAAATGTTAGTTTTGACTCTATTGAGTTTTGTTTAAACAAAGATTTTAAATTTATTAACTCTTGCTCTTTTCTTTGAAGAGTGTTTTTTAATTTTGATTTTAAATCATTTACTAAACTATCAATATATAAAAGATGCTCATTTGTATCAGGAAGTGCAATCTCTATTGCATTTGATGGAGTTGCAGCTCTAAGATCTGCTACAAAATCGCTTATTAAATAATCTATTTCATGTCCAACAGCTGAGATTATTGGTGTTTTTGCTTCATAAATTGCATTGGCAACAAGTTCACTATTAAAAGACCATAAATCTTCAATACTTCCACCACCTCTTCCAACAATCATAATATCACAATTTAAACTATCTGCAATTTTGATATTTTTCACAATATCTTCAATACTTCCAGCTCCTTGAACTAAAGTTGGAATAAGTATGAGTTCAACCAAATTCCATCTAGCACTTGCAACTTTTTTCATATCTTCAATAGCAGCTCCAGTAGCACTTGTAACAATTGCTATTTTTTTTGGATATTTTGGCAAAGCTTTTTTAATACTTTGTTCAAAATATCCTTTTGCTTGAAGCTTTGTTTTTAGTTGCTCATAAGCTAAAGCCAAACTTCCAATTCCACTTGGCTCGATTTTTGTACAAAGAAGTTGATAGTTTCCTCTTGGAACAAAAACTGTTATATTTGCAGTAATTAAAACTTTTAATCCATTTTCAAGTTGAAATTTTAGATATTTTGTATTTCCTTTAAACATAACACAAGATATCGTTGAGCTATCATCTTTAATTGAAAAATATATATGTCCAGAGCTATGATTTACTAAATTTGAAATCTCTCCCTCTACTAGAACTTGCATAAAAGTAGTCTCTAGTAGAGATTTTATTTGAGTATTTAAAGTAGTTACACTAATAGGGTTCATTAGACTTTTTTAGCAATTATTAGTGTTGAAATTTTCATAGAGAAAGCTTTTGTATAAATAGGCTCTAATCCAGCTTGTTTTAACTCTTTTTGTAAATTTTCTGTTGTTAAAAACTCATCAATAGAGTCTGGTAAGTATCTATAAGCCTCTTTATTTTTAGATATTAATCCACCAATAACAGGTAAAATCTTATCCATATAAAATGCTGTTAGATGATCAAGCAAACTCTCTTTTTTATTCTTAGTAAACTCACTAATTACAACTAATCCACCCTTTTTTAAAACTCTTGCAAACTCTACAAAAGCCTCTTGTCTTTGAACAACATTTCTAATCCCATAAGATATTGATACTATATCAGCACTCTCATTTTCTAGTGGCATTTTTGTAGCAAATGCCTCTATAAACTCAACTTCTGGAAGCTTCTTTTTACCAAACTCCATCATACCAACACTTGGATCTATTCCAACAATATTTTTTAAAGTAATATTTTTTTTAGCTGCATTTTGTTTCCAAAAAATTATCATATCACCTGTTCCACATGCAACATCAACAATCTTTTCAATCTCTTGTTTTCCATAAAGTTCAAAAGTTTTATTACAAGCTTTATCTCTCCAACTTTTATCAATTCCCATTGACATAACTCTATTTGCTTTATCATAAGTTGGTGCAATGTTATTAAACATTGATACTATTTTTTCTTGTTTTTCCAAAATATTATCCTCTTTTTATATTTTATATTAGATATTTTCCAATAAAAATACCCAAAATTAAACCTATGTTTAATGAAACTGCAATTTTCATAATTGAGAGTTTCTTATCAACATAAGGAATTCTATTTACTATCTCTTCTTGAACTTTTAAACTAGCTTCAAAGTTGATTGAAGCTTTATCTAAATTGTCAACTGCTTTTTTTATTGCAAGTTCACTAAACTCCATTCTCTCAACAAGCTCTTTTGCTTGTTTAAAGCTCATTTCACTCATTTTTTAATCTCTATCCATCTATCTAAATCACAAAATATTTTGTTTAGAGTATTAAGTACATAATCTTTTGCTTCAGTTTGAATTCTTCTAAAAAATAGATACTTTCTAGCACTCTCAACATCACCTAACTCTTTTGCCTCAATAGCTTTTTTAGCAAAATCTGTATTATTGTAAGCCATCTCCCAAACTGTACTTCCTAAGTATCTACTCATAGTAATAATTTTGTCATTTTGAACTGGAAAATATTTTGGATCTTTTACAAAATCACAAATCACTGAGTTTGAGTCAAGATATTTATGCCCAAAGAAGTTTATAAACTGCTCACTATAATAATCCTCATGCATAGATATAGCTCGTGTAAGAGCAAATATAATATTCTCTTCTGGATTTTTCTCTATTTTTCTAATTTTTTTCATAGTTGCAATTGCATTTTTTCCATCAAGTTCACCATCACCTAAGGGTATAATCCACTTAACATTTCCAAAGCTTCCAACTTTTTTTATCTCATCAAGAACTAGTGCTGAAGTCTTATTTCCACCAACATCAACTATAACTTGATGATTATCATCCATTAAAATCAACTCATCAAGTTCATTGATTCTATTAGTTCCTAGCATTCTTTTTTCTACTATTTCAGTTCTTGTAAAAGATCTTGAATCGTTATTCTCATCATCTATTTCAATATAAGTTATCTTTTTGCCATGTTTTTTATACAAATATGGAGCAATTACCTGCATAGCAACAGTAGATTTTCCTACACCACCTTTTGTTTGTGGAATTATAATCATCTTATTTATCCTTTTGTAATACTTTTTTTAAATAATTTCTTTGAAAAAATGCTTTTGATTTTATCCAAAATATGATTAAACAACTATTGCATCTGTTTGGTAAATTTTACTACTATTACAAAACTTTTTAAGTTTAAAACTATTTGTTGCAACTCCATTTTCAATATCCACAACCATCATTTGCAGTATTGCTTTACAAGAGTTTGGAACATCAAAGTGGCTACCAATTCCAGTTGTTGCTCTTTGAATTGGAGCTTTTTCATCCATTCCAATTACATTATCATAACAACCTGTTAATCCTATATCTGTTAAATATGCAGTATTTTGAAAAATTTGCAAATCATCTGTTCCTACATGAGTGTGTGTTCCACAAATAGCACTAACTTGATTTTTAAACATCATAAGCATTACTCTTTTTTCACTTGTTGCTTCACCATGAAAATCTACAAATATATTTTTAACACCTTTTTTTATTAAATCATCAACAACTTTTTTAGCAAGATTAAATGGATTTTCAACAAGTGGCATTGAGTATTGCCCCATAAGATTTAATACAGCAATTGTCTCAATATGATCTTCAACTTGAACATCTTTTATTAATAATCCTGTTCCAACTACTCCATCTGGATAGTTATGAGGTCTTAAAATATTTTTATTTTCAAGTAAAACTTGCAAATCTTTTTTCTTGTCAAAACTATGGTTACCACCTGTGATTACATCAACTCCTGATGAAAAAAGCTCTTTTGCACTATCAACTGTAAGTCCAAAACCATGACTTGCATTTTCACCATTTGCTATTACTAAATCCAATTTATACTCAGCTCTTAAATGTTTTAAACTCTCTTTAATTATCTTTCTTCCAGGACGACCAACTATATCTCCTATAAATCCTATTCTCAAACTATATCCTCTTTTAAAATTTTTAATCTTATCTCAAAAACTGCACCAAATTCACCATTATAAGCATCTATTAATCCACCATTCTCTTCAATAATATTTTTAGCAATAGATAGACCTATTCCCATTCCACCTTTTTCTTTTTGACTATTAAAAGGTTCAAATAGTTTTTTCATAGCTTCATTTTTTATTCCACCAGCACTATCTTTAAATCTAATAATAATATCTTTTTCAAAAGTTGAAACCTCTATTTTTAGCCATCTTTTATCATAATCTTCAATTTTTTCAAGTTCATCTAAAGCATTATTTATAATAATAATCCAAACTTGCTCAATTTTTTGTTTTTGACCATAAAAATAGAAGGTTTTATTAAATATTGTTTTATCATCCAAATCAAATAAAGTATCATTTAAATAGATTTTGCTTATATGTTTTGCTCTATTTTGTGCGATTGTAAGAGCTGTTTGAATTGTTTGATAGATATTTATCTTCTCTTTATTTGAAGCTTTTGAGTGCGTAACTTCTCTCATAGATTCAACAATATTTGCAATTCTATCTATTCCATCTTTCATTTTTTTACTATCTTGTAGCATTCTTTCTTTTATTTTTGTATCTTCTAAATCATTTATATCATAAGTCATTAACTCAAGATTTCCTTTTACATAAGTTAAAGGTGTATTTATCTCATGAGTAATTCCAGCTGCTAAACTTCCAATGTAGCTTAGTTTTGCACTTTTTATCTGCTCTTCAAGATGGATTTTCTCTTTTGCTTTACTCTTTGCTAACTCCTGTTTTATTCTTGTTTCAAGGTTTAAATTTAACTCTTGTAAAACTCTTTTATCTTCAAGTGAATTTACAATAAAAATAATCTGCTCTTTCTCTCTTAAAAGTCTTAAACTAAGCTCTAAATGAATTTTTGAACCATCTTTTTTTATAAAAATTTTCTCTATTTTTTGAACTTTTATTAAATCACTCATAGCATTTAATAGTTTTTTTAACTCTTTTTTTGAATCTGATAATATTAAATTCAAAGGTGATAATCTAATTAACTCTATCTCTTCATAGCCCAAAAACTCACAAAGCTGACTATTTACTTTTATAAATTTAAAATCTTTATTTAAAAGTGCAATTCCACTATGTACATTTTCAAAAATACTATTATATATCTGAACTTGGTTATTTAAATTAAAATATAGATCTTCAATCTTCATCTTATCAGTGCTATCTACACAGATAATATCTAAATATTGTTCAAACTCATAATTTATAACCTCTACAAAAATATCTACAAAAAACCTATCGCCATTTTTCTTAAAACCCTGAATATTTTTTAGACTCAAACTCTTTTTTTCATATGATTTTTCTACAGTTTTTTTAATGACTTTTTTCAAATTTCTATTTATTAATCTTTTATACTTATGACCCAAAAGCTCACTTTTTGAATAACCCAAAAAGCTAGAAAATGCTGAACTAATATTTCTTATAACTCCATCAAAATCTACTCTTATAAATAGAATATATCTATCCATAATCTCACTATTTTTATTTAAAATGTCATTATACTCTTGATTTGAAATATCAAGTTCTTCTTTTTTTGTCTCAATTTTTTTATTGTTTTCGGCAATTAATAAAGTAGTTATAACTGAAAATATAAGTGATAAAAAAAGCGTAACATATAGAAGATTTGAAAAATTATTAAGTAGAAAATATTTATAACTCTCTTTATCTTTTTTTACTAAAAATAGATAAAAATCACTATCATTTAAATCTATTTTTTTATAGATAAAATCATTTAAATCTATTGATTCTTGAATCTCATATCTATTTAAAAAGATTAATTTTTCATTTTGATTAGTAAAGAAATCTCTCATATCAATTTTGAGAATAAAAAACTCTTTTTTTGCTCTAATTGCAAAATTTAAAATATTTTTATTATTTTCATCCAAAAATATATACTCTTCATTTAAATTTAGAGTTCTTAATGTTTTAAAATACTCTTTATTGTAGTTTGTCTGTAATCTTAAATTGCTATTTTGATTATTTTGTAATATATATCTATCTTTAGAGTTAAAGCCCAATGATTTAAACTCTAAAATATTTTTATCATTTAAAACTCTATTTTTTATAAAATTAAAGATATCATCTTGAGTTTTTAAAGAGTCAATAGTTGACTCTACAATAGATATTTTTTGTCTATAAACATCTAAAAAATTTAAAAGTTTATCTTCTTGATTTTCTAAAATTGTCTTTGAAATTTGTTGATTATTTGTTTGAATATAACTGCTATGGTAGTTATAAAATGAGTTTAAAAAAAATGCAAATAAAAAGAGAAAAAATATCAAAAATGTAAAAAATATCTTAATATAGAAAGCTAATCGCATTATTTCGCTTTTTTGATTTTTATATAATATGTTGTCTCTTTTTCACTATTTTTACACCAAAAAATAGCTCTATTTTTATCAATTAACAGCTTTGCCAAATGTATTTGTGAATCTAAATAAGTATCATCTATCTTATTTAAAATATCATCAAGAAACTCCCTTTTAGCTTCATTTTCAATATCTTCAGTAATTTTAATTGTAATCTCATCTAAAATTATTGTTGTCGAAATTTTTATATTTGCTTTTTTTATATCATAAGTATTTATCTGATCTAATATAAATAAAATTATATTTTGAATAATAGATTTTAGTTCAAAAGAGCTAATTTGTAAATCAATACTCTCATCAATATCAAAAGATAAATTTGTATTTAAATTTTTAAGATTCTGTTTTAAATTGTGATTAATACTAGTTAAAACTGAACTTAAATTTGCTCTTCTCTCACTTGAGAAGTTAAATATTTTTTTTGTATCATTTAATATAAAAGATAGATTATGAAGCTCCCTTTTTACTCTACTTTGTAAAATTTCAATTGAATTCTCATCAAAATTCTTCTCATCGCTAGCTCTATCTAATTCATAAGATATTTTCGATATTGACTGTTGCCACTGATGAGAGATAGAGTCCATAATTTTTGATAAAAATGATATCTTTGCATCATCTTTTATATCTTTATCAAGAAGTCTTAACTCATTTAATCTATTTGATAAATCCTCTTTTAAAAGTTTATTCATCTTTTCAAGTTGTTTTGTATCTGTAATATCTGTTCTAATTGAACTATAACCAATATGCCTATTTTTAATATCATATATAGAGAAAATTTTCAATCTTACCCAGTAGGTATTTCCAAATTTATCTCTATTTTTAATCTCACCTTGCCAAGTATGAAGTATCTCTAAATCTTTTTTTAACTTTTTATAAAAATTTTCAGATACATCATCATGTCTTAAAAGATCAATATTTTTTCCAATTATCTCATCTTTTGAGTAACCAGAACTTTTGCAAAATGCTTTTGAAGCACTTGTTATTTTTCCATCTAAATCAAAATCTATTTTTAAAATATGGTTATCAATAATATTTGAAAGCTCATCATATTTTAGTTGCAAAATATCTTTTTTTCTTTTTATTTGTAATAAATATGCCAAAATGAAAATCAAAATAACAACAAATATACTAAAAAAGATAAGTAAGTAGCCATAAAAATCATCTATCTTTGCAATTTTTTTATCTGATTTATTATAATAAACCAAATACAAAGAGTCTTGATAAAACTCTAAATATGATACAAATGCAAAAGTTAAAACATTTTTATTGCCATCTTTTTTAACAACAAATGTCTTATTTTCTCTATTTTCAAAAGCTTTTTCTAATTTTTTTATACTATTTTTATTTGTTAAATATAAAGAGAAATCTTCTTCTTGTAGTTTAGATGCAAATAGTTTTTTAAATTTAAATTGTGATGAGTTTTGTTCAAGTTTTTCCAAAACCAAATCTAAATCAAACTCTATGTTCATTATAGATATGAGGTTTAAATTTTTATCAAATATTGGTTTTGAAAAGACCAAATATCCCTCATCTGAGATATTTTTATATGCTTTTTGCTCTTTTTTACTATTTATAACTTTCTCAATTAGTGAAATAGTAAGTGGATCTTTGAAATTTAAATCTTTGAAATTTAAAATTTGAACACCATCAACACTATAAAAACTAATATCAAAAACTCCCAAAGTAGTATAATATGAGTATTCAGCTTCAATTGCATCATAAAGAAGATTTTTAAGCCTCATCTCATTTTTTTCACTACTTATAATATCAACAATTTTATTACTTTTAATAATCTCTGTAAAATAGACAAATTCAGCGGTATCTTCAAGCTCTTTTAATAGAAGTTCATAATCTTTTAATATCTTATCTTTGATTTGTAAATTTACTTTTTCAAAATCACTATTTTTTAAATAGTTTAATGAAAATATAATTGTAATTACTACTAAAAAAAAGAGTATCACATACCTTATTTTATTCATTAATTAATTCTCATTTAGTATTTCTAATACTTGTTTCTCCAAAGCTTCAAGAGAACTAAATGGTTTCATTATATAGTGAGTTGCGCCCTCTTTATGAGATTTTAGAACTTTATCTAAAGTTGAATATGCTGTCATCATAATAACTTTTTGATCTTCGCCTTTGTCTCTAATTTTTTCTAAAACATCAATTCCATTCATTTGTGGCATCATAATATCTAAAAGCACTAAATCATATTTTGAACTATCATTGCTAGTTAAAAATGTAAGAGGATTTGAAAAAGATGAAACTTTGAATTTTGGATTTCTACTTAAAAATCTATTCAAAAGATCTAAAATCTCTGTTTCATCATCAACTATTGCTATACTAAATTTTCTATTTTCCATTTGTTGCTCCTTTATTAAATAATTTTGTTGCAGCATCTTTCATAACTGCATTGTTTTTCTCTTCCAAAATTTTATCTAAATATACAAACACTTTTTCACTAGCATTTTCAACTAACTCTATCTTCTCTTCAATTAACTCTTTTGAACAAGATATCTCATTTCCTGAACACTCTTTTGCTAAAATATTTGCCTCTTTGTGTACAACTGCGTGAGGATTATCTAAACCTTTATATGAAGCCACAAAGCTAAACTCTTGTTTTCCAAGTCCTGTATTATACCATTGACCTAATCTACACTGCGTATGGTCAACTGCTTTAAAGTTATTTGGATTTCCAAAAATCAATTGATATAGATTGTTTTTATAAATAACATGATCTAGTTTTGCAAGATTTATAAATATCTTATTTGAAATACTCTCAACTTCATAAACCGCTCTATTTGAATTTTTTTGGAAATTATTCATTAAACCACTTAGAGTATCAATTCTAGTTTTTGTCTCATTTACAACATTTATAACAACATCTGAACTAGTTTTTATCTTCTCTGTTTCATGCTGTATTGTTGTAACAACATCTTTTATCTGTTTAGCAGCATCAGCACTTCTACTAGCTAGATTTCGTACCTCTTGAGCAACAACAGCAAAACCTTTTCCAGCTTCACCAGCAGTTGCAGCTTCAACAGCAGCATTAAGAGATAAAATATTTGTTTGGAAAGCTATTTCTTGAATAATATTTATAACAGAAGCTATATCTTGACTCTTTACAACAAGCGAATTTACAACTTCATTTTCGCTTTCAATTTCACTGTGAAGATTATCTGTATATGAAACTATCTCTTTAATAAGATTTAAACCTTTTATTGAACCATCTGCTGTCTCATTTGACTCTTTTTGCATAGATTGTAACTCTTCTAAAAGACTTAAATATGTAGTTTGAGTATCACTTAAAGATTTTGTAACATTTTTATTGTGTCTTGCTAAAAGACCACCCTCTTTATTGTCGTGAATTGATGTTTTTCTCAAAGCAACGAGTGTATAATTTTTGAATTTTTTAGCAACAGCTTCAGCTTCGCACTCTTGTAAAATAACTCTATCTTCTCCTCTTTTAACTGCTTCAATAATAGGAGAAAAATCACTTAAATTTGTTTTAGTAACACTATTTGCAAAGAAAAGTTTATCATTTTCATCAAATACAGCCATTCCTTCTTCTATTGAAAGTGTTGATATTTTTTTAAAAAGTTCAATCTCTTCATCTTTTTTATTAAGTGCATTATCAAACTCTTTTTTAAGTTTATCAAACTCTTTTGTAACTAGCTCATCTTTTTTGATAAGTTCAGTTTTTAAAGCTCTTATTTCAAGTTCTAAGTTTTTAATTTTTTCATCTTTTTCTTTGTTGTTAAAAAACATCTCTTCTCCTAGGCTCTATTAAATTCTAAAGAGTAGCTAAAATATACTTAAAAATTATTTTGCTCTTTTGCGCATAAATAAGCTTGGGAAAATACAATTTGAAAATTAAATCCACCCAACTCTCCCGTTAAATTCAAACACTCTCCTATAAAATACAAATCTTTTTGTTTTAAACTCTCAAATGTTTTATGATCTATCTCATCTGTACAGATGCCACCTTTTGTAACTTCTGCTTTTGTATATCCAAAATTCCCAGCAGGAGCAAAACTATATTTTTTTAATATTTTCAAACTCTCAATCTCCTCTTTATCTAATTTTGAACAAGGTTTATCATCTAAATTTATCGATTTTAAAAACTCTTGAGTAAACCTTTTTGGCAAAGGCAAGGCTGTTGATATATTTTTATTTCCCATTAAAAGTTTTTCAATATTAATATTTGGTAAAAAATCAATTGCTATTTTTCCCTTTTTCCAATACAAAGAGCTACTTAAAACAGCTGGTCCACTAAAACCTTTATGAGCAAAAAGTAGATTTCCCTCTATTTTTTTATTTTCAACAAATATATTTACAAATATTGAAAGTCCTGATAAATCTTTAAACCAAAACTGCTCTTTTTGAACAGTAAAACCTACAAGTGCTGGATTTAAATCAACTATTGTATGATCAAACTTTTTTGCAATATCAAAAGCGATAGCTGAAGCCCCCAAAGAGGCGTAAGATAAGCCTCCACTAGCAACTACAACTTTTTTTGCTTCAATAATAGCTTTACTTGTAGTTATTGTAAAAAAATTATTGTATGAAATATCCAAAACCTTTGTAGAGAGAAACTTTTTTATATGAGTTGTTAAAAGATTAAACATATCTATAACATCTTGGCTAGAGTCGCAAAAATATGTACCTTTTACTATTTTTGGATTTATTTTTGGAAAGAGTTGATTTTTATTCAAAAATCTAAGCAAATCATCTTTTGAAAATCTTTTTAAAATATCTTTAGCAAAATCTCTATCTCCTAAATAGTTATTTTCACTTACAAACTCATTTGTGATATTGCACTTTGCCCCACCTGAAACTTTTATTTTTTGCCCTATTTTATCATTTGAATCTATTAAACAAATATTTTTAAATTTTTTCTTATCTAAATTTGAAGCAAACATCAAACCACTTGCACCTGCTCCAATTATTGCTATGTCGTAAATTTTATATCCTTTTTTATAGTAAAAATATTTTTACCATCTATATAATCATAAAGCAGATTATACCCGTTTGCTTTTAAAATATTAAATACAATATAAAGTCCCAAACCAAAAGATTCATTTGAAGTTTTTATAGAAAATGGCTCTAAATATTTTTGAAAATCACCTTTTAACTTCTCACCATCATTTATAAATAAAATATCATCGCCAATAGTTTTTATCTCAAGAGATTTGCTATTTGAGTATTTTATTGCATTATCAATTAGATTTTTTATAGCAATACTAAAGAGCCTAAAGTTTACAAAAAGCTTTATATTTTCGTAAGAGTTTTTTACCAAACTATCTTCAAGCATCAAAATATCTTTTGCTTCATCTAATAAATCTTCTAAAAAATAGCTCTTTTTTTCTAAAATTTTATTTTGAGATATTAACTCTTCAATAGTTGCAAACTCATTTATTAAGGCCTCTAAACGATTGAAAACCATTTTTAGTTTTTCACTATTCTCTTCATTTTGTTCAAGTTGCAGAAGAATTTTTCCTTTTGTGATTGGAGTTTTAAGTTCATGCATAATATTTCGTATAAATACATTTCTTGACTCTTTTATATTTTTTAATTTTTTTGCACTATTTTTAAACTCTTTTGTCAAAATTGTTATCTCATCATTTTTGCCACTACTTTTTATCTCAAAATCAAACTTCTCATCTCCAAGATTTATAACCTTATCTTTTAAAATTTTAAGAGGTAAAAGCTGTTTTAATGTTCTTATATATAAAAAAGTTAAAACAAAAAATAGAATAAAAAAGACAAAAACAAGATAGTAACTATTTGAAAAACTACTACTTTCAATATCTTTTATTAAAAAACTAACTTTTGGTCTTTCAAAAAGCAGATAGTTTTTGCCATCTATTACAAATATTTTAAAAACCTCTTTTCCTCTATTTCTTAAAAATATAAGTTTTTTATTTTTATTTTTTAAAATAGGTTTTATATCTTTATCAAAATATAACTCATAGTTCATATCTTTTAAAAAACTTTTAAAATTTTCATCTATATTGTGTCTTTGTTTTTCAACTACTTTAAAAAGTGGTCTATATTTATCTATTAACTCTTTATCTTTAAGATAGTTCTCATTTGTAAGTAGAAATATAAATGAAAAAACAAGAAGTAAAATTGTAATAACATAGTTTAAAGTGTTTGAGAATATTATTGAATCTTTATTCATTGTATAAATTTATACCCCATTCCTCTAATAGTTTGAAGATATTTTGGCTCTTTTGGATTGCTTTCTATTTTATGTCTAATTCTATTTATTATAACTGCAAGTGAACCACTACTTTCATAATCACTATTTAAAACATCTGAGTTTTCAAAAATATCATCACGGCTTACTATAAAACCCTCTCTTTTTATAAACAGACTTAATATTTCAAACTCAGCAGCTGTTAATTTAATATACTCACCATCTTTTGTAATCTCTTTTTTCTCCTCATTTAAAAGAAATGTTTTTTTGATATTTGGTTCATCTATTTGTATTGATTTATTAAATCTTCGCAAAATTGTTCTAATACGAACCTCTAACTCTCTTGGATCATAAGGTTTTGGTAAATAGTCATCAGCTCCTAATTTTAAAGCCGTAACTTTATCTGTAATATCACTTCTTGCACTTGAAATTATAATTGGTATATCAAATTTATTAACAAGCTCTTTGCAAACATCTAATCCATCCATACCAGGAAGTGTTAAATCTAAAATTATCAAATCAAATTTTTCTAGTTTTAAACTAGAAAGAGCCAAAAATGGCTCTTCAAAATTTACTACTTGAATATTAAACTGCTTTAAATAGCTACTTAAAACATTTGCTAACTCTAAATCGTCCTCTATCATTGCAATTTTGATCATAGTTTAATCTTCAAATCTTTGTTTCATTTTCTCTTTTCTTAAATCAAGCAAAGTTCTTAACTGCTCTTTTTGTTTTGAATCTAAAACTTTATAAGCTTTCTCTATTATATTTGCATGTAACTCTTGATTTTTCTCTCTTTTATCTTTCATAATTTTAATAAATTTCTCTTTATCAAAACTATCTTTTGAAAAAGCATCACAAGGAAACTCTTGATTTTTTTTGCTATCTTTTATAATTTCATCAATCTTTGTTTTTTGATCTTTTGTTAAATTTAACTCATAAAAGATTCCCAAAATACCACTTTGTTGTTTTGACATTTTTTTTCCATCTTTTTTATTTATTGGACAGTTTTGACTATCTTTTCTAAAATCACAATTTGCTCCACCTTGTTGTGCATAAAGTCCACTTACCAAAATTGAAGCTAAAGCTAAACTTGATACAATTTTTCTCATTTTTAATCCTTTTTTTAAGATAATGAAATTATTGTATAACAACTTTAATGAATCTTAAATTTTATATTAACGAAACCTTACAATAAACAAAAAATAATATCTGTTTTGATACAATCAAACGATTTAAAAAATAATTAAATAAAGAGAAACAATGAAATTATCATATGTTTTGAAAAACAGAACAAATAGAGCTGGAGATTTTGCATTTAGAGTTGGTGGAGAGGAGTTTGCTGTAATATCTCATATTGAGAAAAGCAAAGTTATGGATTATGCTTTATTGATCAAAGATGATATTGAAAATCTAAAAATAGAGCATAGTGGAAACAAAGTTTCACAATATGTAACTATCTCTCTTGGAGTGGTTTGTAAAAGTGGTCTTGAGATAAATAGTAGTGAAGAGCTATATAAAAATGCAGATGAAAATCTTTATGAAGCAAAAAGATCTGGAAGAAATCGTGTGGTTTTAAAATAATGTTGATTAAAGTTGCTACTTTTAATCTATTTCAATTTTGTTCAAATAACTACTCTTTTTATACAAAAAAAGATAGATTTACAAAAAGCGATTGGGAAGAGAAAAAATCTTGGATAAAAAAACAACTTCTAAAAATGGATTGCGATATTGTAGGTTTTCAAGAAGTATTTTCACAAGATGAGTTAAAAGAGTTGTGTTTGGAGCTTGGATTCAAAGATTTTGTAGTAGTTCAAACTCCTAAACTAGAAGAGAAAAACCAAGTTTTCAAATCTACAACAGTAGCATTAGCTAGTAAATTTCCAATTAAAAATATAGAAAAAGTAGAGACAAAAGATAGTTTCTCTTTTTCAAGAGAGCCTATAAAAGCATCTATAAAACTTGATAATGATTTAGAAATTGTTGTTTATGTAGCTCATTTAAAATCAAATAGATTAAATGAGTTTGAGTATAGATTTACAAAAGATTCAACACTTGAAGAGAAAAAAAGCAAACTTGATATTGCTTTAAAAAACAACTACTCTCTTTCACTAAAACAACGCCTTAATGAGGCAAAAACTCTTCACTTTGATATTAAAAAACAAAAAAGTGCATCTATTTTGCTTTGTGATTTAAACGATAGAGAGCATTCAATAACTATTGATGCACTTACAAACAAAAGGTTTTATATAAAAGAGCTTTTAAAAGATGATTTAGTTTTGTTTGATAGCTATGATTTTGCTTTAAAAAAAGTTTATAATCCTCATCCAGAGTTCAAAGGTTTTAAAAGAACACCAACAAGCTATTTTATAGGCAAAGGAAATACTCTTGATTTTATTTTTGTAAATAGATTTTTAAAAGATAAAATCAAAGATTTTAAAGTTTTTGATGAGCATTTACAAAAGAATCAAAATGGAAGTTTAACTACAAGTGACCATGCGCAAGTGGTTTGTGAAATAGAAGTTTAAATATAGAAATTAAAAAATCAAGGGGATAAAAAATTGTCAATATTTCAAAAAACAGTTTTAAAAAGTATTAATCAAGATGAGAGTTTAATTGCTCTTCGTTGGGCTTCATTTCAAAAGTTTTTAGCAAAAGTTGAATATATAAAAACAGTAAAAGAGGAAAAATATCAAGATGGATTTTTAGTTGATATTTTTGAAAACTGCTTAGGCTATACTCTTGATATGACAAATCCAAAATCTTTTAATCTTGAGAGAGAAAAGAAAAACGAAACAGATGGCAAAAAAGCAGATGGAGTGATTTATGTAGATGAAAAAGTTGTAGGAGTAATTGAGCTAAAAGGACAAGATACAAAAAATCTTGACAAAATAGAGACTCAAGCATTTAACTATCACGCTTCGCACTCAAACTCAAAATATATAATAATCTCAAACTTTGATGAGCTAAGATTTTATGTAGATAAAAAAACAGCCTATGAGAAATTTAATCTTTTTACTCTAAATTATGAAGAGTTTAAAAAGCTTCATCTTTTACTATCTTATGAGAGCATAAAAACTGATATTCCTTTAAAACTAAAAGAGAAAACAAACAGCTTTGAGCAAGATATATCTAAAAAACTATATAAAGATTTCTCCAACTTTAGAACACTTCTTTTTGAAAATATTGTAAAAAATAATTATGATGAATCTAAAACTTTAATTGTACAAAAATTTGATAAACAAACACTTCTAAGACTCACTCAAAAACTATGCGACCGTATTATTTTTATACTATTTGCAGAAGATAGAGATTTGCTTAGAGCAAATATGATAAAAGAGATTAGAGAGGAGTTTATAAATCAAAAGTTTACAAACTA
>NZ_JBAZAH010000013.1:0-36241 GCF_041672065.1 Aliarcobacter sp.
CGCAAAATGGTGTTTGTTGTGTAAGAATTTGGCAAGCAAATATCAAAAAAACAATTCTTTGTTATGTAACAATGGTTGATGGACAAGTAAAAGAGATGGGAGATTACTATATTGATGGTGTTGCTTTTCCAGCAGAAGAGATTTTACTAGAATTTGCAGAACCTGTTGATCCAAGTGAAGAGTTATTTCCAACTGGAAATTTAGTAGATGATTTAGAAGTTCCAGGTATTGGAACATTTAAAGCAACTATGATAACAGCTGGAATTCCAACAATTTTCCTGAATGCTGCTGATATTGGATATAAAGGAACAGAACTTCAAGCTGATATAAATAGTGATGCCCAAGCCTTAGCTAGATTTGAAAAAATAAGATCTTATGGTGCTTTAAAAATGGGTCTTATAAGTGATTTAAAAGAAGCAGAGACAAGACAACACACTCCAAAAATTGCATTTGTTGCTCCAAAAAGTGATTTTACTACTTCAAGTGGTAAAGAGGTAAAAGCTAGCGAAATAGATTTACACGTACGTGCTTTATCTATGCAAAAACTTCACCATGCAATGATGGGAACAGCTTCAGTAGCTATTGGAGTTGCTGCTTGTATTGAAGGAACTTTAGTAAATATAGCTGCTGGTGGAGGTGAGAAAACTGCTGTTGAATTTGGTCATCCATCTGGAACTTTAAAGGTTGGAGCAGTTATCAAAAAAGAGAACGGAAAATATATTGTTGATAAAGCTACAATGAGTAGAAGTGCAAGAATTATTATGAAGGGTGAAGTTTACGCACCCGCAGATATAATGGAATAAAAAATGAGAAAAATAACTCTTCTTGCCTTATTTATAGGTTTATTACAAGCAGAAAATTTTCAAGAGTATCAAAAAGAGCAAGAGAGTAATTTTCAAAAAAAAATAGACTCTTTTAATGCACAAAAAAATAGAGATTTAAACTCTTTTAATCTTTATAAAGAAAACTCTCTTAAAGAGTTTGAAGAGTATAAAAAGGCTCAACAAGAAGCTTTTGATGAGTTTAAAAACGAAGCATCAAAACTTTGGGAAGTTGCAAAAATGCCAACTGCAAAATCTTTAGTAAATTATACAGATGATAAAAAAACTAGAGGTGAAATAGATTTTGAAAATGAAAGAATTGTTGTTGAAACAATAGCAAGCTCTTATGAAGAGGCTAGTAAAAATTTAAAAAAAGAGTTAGCTCTTCTTGCAAGTATTGATACAGATGAGTTTAATCGTATAGATCCATTTGAAAAAAAACTATCAAATATAAAACCAAAAAGTAGTATTGTAAGCTCATCTTTAAAAAATGAGTCTATTTTATCAAATGTTATATTTGGTAAAAAACCAACAAATAAAGAGTTAAATATATATACGAATAAAAATATAAACAATCAAACAATAAAGGTACGAAATAATCCAAAAGTACCAAATCAAAAAGTTTATAGTGTAGTTGTAGCAATGCCAAGCGATGCCATGGTTAAAAAATCAAAAGAGTATGAAAGTGAAGTTACAAAACAGGGAAAAATACGAGAGATTCCAAAAAGTTTAATATTTGCAATTATGCACTCTGAAAGTAGTTTTAATCCAAAAGCAAGATCACATATCCCAGCTTTTGGTCTTATGCAAATAGTTCCAAGCTCTGCTGGAAGAGATGTTTATAATTTCTTATATAAAGAGGAAAAACTTGTAAGCGATACATATCTTTATAACTCAACAAACAATATAACAATGGGAACAGCATATTTACATATGTTATATTATAAATATCTATCAAGAATAACAAATGATGAAAGTCGTTTATATTGTGCAATTGCAGCTTATAATACAGGAGCTGGAAATGTTGCTAGAACTTTTTCAAAAACAACAAATATGGCAAATGCAGCACCAATAATAAACTCAATGACTCCAAAACAGGTCTATAATAAACTCTTAAAAGATTTACCTTATGATGAGACTAAAAACTATCTACAAAAAGTAACTGCTAGAATGCACTCTTATTCAGAAATTTATGGTAAGAACTAGATATCTCTAGCTCTTAGCCTCTTTTTTACTCTTCTTAGCTTTTTGTCTATTCTCTTTAAAGTTCATATAGTACTCTATTTCACTTGGTGTTAAAATTTTTATTGTATTTGTACTTCCTGGAAGTCCAACTGGATATCCAACTGTACATATATATAATCCTTGTTTATTTAAAACACCATTTTTCTCCAATGTTCTTAACATATTTTGAATCATTTTAGATGCCTGTGCTTCTTTAATTACAGCAACTGGTTCAACTCCCCAAATTGCAGTTAAAAGTGTCAAAGTCTCTTTATTGTGCGTAAATGTATAAAGTGGTGTTTTTGGTCTATATCTTGACATCTTTCTAGCAGAGTTTCCTGTACTTGTTAAAGATAAAATTCCACAAGCATTTAAGTCATCAGCAAGTTTTGTAACTGTTGCTTGAATCACATCAAACTCATCTAAATATGGCAAAGAGTCTCTTTTTGTATGGTCATAAATTTTTTCTGTTTGGCTAATAATATTTTGCATAGTCTCAACAACATTTGTTGGATTATCTCCAACAGCACTCTCTTCAGAAAGCATTACAATATCAGTTCCATCTAAAACAGCATTTGCAACATCTGAGATTTCAGCTCTTGTTGCTCTTTCATTCTGAGTCATAGATAGAAGCATTTGAGTTGCAGTAATTACAGGGATTCCTCTTTCATTTGATTTTTTAATCAACATTTTTTGAATAGTAGGAACATCATAATAAGGAACTTCAATTCCTAAATCTCCCCTTGCAACCATTATTCCATCACTATTATCCATAATTTCATCTATATTTGAAACAGCATCAAACTTCTCAATTTTTGCTATTAATTTTCCATTATAACTTCCTAGAAGCTTTCTTGCTCTTTTCATATCATTTGCATTTTGAACAAAAGAGATTGCAAAATAGTCAACTCTATTTTTAACTCCCCATGCAATATCAGCTTCATCTTTTTTTGTAATAACTTCAATATTTATAACAGTATTTGGAAAATTAACACCCTTTCTTGAACTTAATGTTCCAAAGTTTTCGATTTGAGCAACAACCTTTGGTTTAGTCTCAATAACTTTTGCTTTTATAACTCCATCATATAAATAGATATACTCATCTTTTTTTATTTTCTCTAAAATATATGGATAATTAATAGATACAACATACTCATTTTCAGATTTTTTATATCCAACAATCTCCTCTTTTTCAAAAGTTATAGTATCTTTACTCTTTAAGTTAAACGGCTCTTTTAGCTCTCCAACTCTTATTTTTGGTCCAGAAATATCTTGTAAAATTCCTACAATTTTATTTTTATTTTTCATTGCAGTTCTAATATTATCAATTGTCTCTTGATGATACTCATGACTACCATGTGAAAAATTCAGTCTAAACATATTAGCACCAGCATCAATTAATCTTTCAATCATCTCTAAACTATTGCTTGCAGGTCCTAAAGTTGCTAAAATTTTTGTCTTTTTTTGCATTTAATCTCCTTTAAATATGAGATTATACTCTTTTATTTGTTACTCTTTAGTTACAGATGGTGTAAACCAACTATTAAGAAGTTTATAAGTATAATTTCTTCCCATTTTTTAAAGGAAGAGAGTTTGGAAGTAATAATAAACGGTAAATTACAAAAAATAGAGAGTAATTTAACACTAGAAGAGATAATAAAAAATTTAAAAAATATTGATGAAATTATGGCTTGTGCAGTTAATATGGATATTGTAAAAAGAGATGAATGGTGCAATTATATACCACAAAAAAATGATACTATTGAACTTTTAACTTTCGCTACAGGTGCATAAATATGAGTAGAGCTAAGGGAGATTTTGCAGAAGAAAGAGCAGTTTTTTTTCTGCAAGAGCTTGGCTTTACAGTTGTAGAAACAAATTTTTATGCAAAAAAAATAGGTGAAATTGATATTATTGCAATAAAAGATGGTGTTTATCACTTTTGTGAAGTAAAATCAGGTGAAGATTATGAAACTGCAATATCAAATCTAACAAATTCTAAGTTATCAAAAGTAAAAAGAAGTGCTCTTTACTATTTACAAATTAAAAATTTAGATGTTAATTTTTGTATTGATGCAATAGTTGTAAATGAAGATAGAATAGAGTTTTTAGAGAATATAACTTTATAAAAATAGCCAAAGATGAAGGTCGCAAAAACATCTTTGGCTTGTTTTAGTGTACTTTGAAATACAAAAAAGATTTTACAATCTTGTAATAGCAAAAAACTAGCATTTTAAAAATTTAATCAATTTTTAGCTATTATATCTATTAATTAATGGAGTGAATTTGTATAAAAAAGAGCTTGAAGCAATAGAAAAAGCAAATAGAACAAGAAATAGAGTTCTATTTAATAATCAATTATTAGATTTAGCATCAAACGACTATTTAGGATTAGCAAAAAATAGAAAACTTTTTGAAAAAGCATATAAAAGAGTTTTAAAAAACAACTATTTTGCACCAAAAGCATCAATGCTTGTAAATGGTTATTCAAAAATTCATAAAGATTTTGAAAAAAAACTCTCTTTTGCAAATGGTTTTGAAGATGCAATTATTGTTGGAAGTGGTTTTTTAGCAAATATCTCTTTGCTAGAAGCGCTGGTTCGAAAAGGTGATATGCTCTTTATTGATGAAGAGTATCATGCAAGTGGTATTTTAGCCTCAAAACTTTTAGATAAAAATCAAGTAGTTACATTTTTGCATAATGATGAGAAAGATTTAGAAAATAAAATTTTATCATCAAATAACAGTGGAAGAAAGATTATTGCAATAGAGGGTGTTTACTCTATGAGTGGTAATTTAGCAAAAAAAGAGATTTTTGAAATAGCCAATAAATATAACGCTATTTTAGTAGTAGATGAAGCTCATAGTTCTGGAGTAATTGGGGATAATCTTTTAGGAGTTTTTGATTTTTATAATATAAAAATTGAAAAAAATCATATAAAAATGGGGACTTTAGGAAAAGCTTACGGCTCTTATGGAGCATATATATTAGCCTCAAAAGATATCATAAAATTTTTAGAAAATAGAGCAAAACCGATTATATATTCAACAGCTCCTTCACTTTTTGACACAGCCCTTGGATTGGAATCTTTAAAATATATTTTAAATAACAAGCAAAAACTAAAACAAAAAATTAATAAAAACTTAAGTATAATCCAAAGCTATTTAGGAATAGATTCAAAATCACTTATTATTCCAATATTAGTAAATGATAATAAAAAAGTTTTAAAGATCCAAAAGAGCTTAAAAGAGAGTGGATTTTTAGTTGGAGCAATAAGGCAACCAACAGTTAAAAGTGCTATTATTAGACTTATTGCAAAAATCGATATTAGTAACAATAAGTTAAAAAGCGTTTGTAAATTGATAAAG
Source organism: Aliarcobacter sp. (assembly GCF_041672065.1). Lineage (NCBI taxonomy): Bacteria > Pseudomonadati > Campylobacterota > Epsilonproteobacteria > Campylobacterales > Arcobacteraceae > Aliarcobacter > Aliarcobacter sp. Next base: position 5,415 of record NZ_JBAZAH010000013.1, read on the forward strand.
GAATTAAATGCAGATAAATGATTTAATAAAGGGTAATAAAAAATTTAGAGAAGTTAGATTTTCTAAATACGAAGCAGATTTAAAACAACTTGCAGACACAGGACAGCATCCAGAGATTTTATTTATTGGTTGTAGCGATAGTAGAGTGACACCTGATTTGGTTCTTGATACAAAACCAGGTGATATGTTTATTTTAAGAAATGTTGGAAATTTTGTGCCACCTTATAATCCTGATGAAGATTTTCATGGAACAAGTGCTGTTATTGAATATGCTGTAAATATTTTAAATGTAAAACATATTATAGTTTGTGGACACTCTCATTGTGGAGCTTGTAAGAGTCTATACCAAGATTTAGGAGATTCTCCTGATTTAGTAAATATTAAAAAGTGGTTAGAGCTTGGAAAAAAAGCTAAAGAGTACACACTTTTAGCAACTTTAAACAAAAATGATAAAGAACAAATTTACAGAACAACAGAGAAGGTTTCAATTGTATATCAAATGGAAAACCTTTTAACATTCCCCTATATTGTACAAAAAATAAAAGAGGGAAAAGTTCAAATTCATGGTTGGTATTACAAAATTGAAGATGGTAATATAGAGTATTATGATGGAAATGATTGTTCTTTTAAACCAATACAAGAGTATCAAAATGAATCAACAACAAACTAGAAAACTACCTAAAAAAACTGTAATAACTATATCAATTATAGTTATTCTTGGAATTTTAACTTTTGTAACTCTTCAAACTCTAAAAGTTGAAAAATTTAGTGAAGTTTTATTTGAACTTGATCATAAAAATATAAAAAATCTAAAAGTTGTAAATAAACAAAGCGTTGAAGATATGCAAACAAAGTTTAAAACTACTGTTTATAAAGTTGTTTTTGATGATTTAGATTTAAATAAAAACTGTATTGGTTTTATTTATAGAGATAAAAATGGAAACTATATCAAAGATATAGATTGTAAGTAGGAAATTATGACTTTAGAAGAGAAATTAGAGAAAAATATTAGATTAGATTTTGAAGATGGGGTAAAACTTTATGATTTGGATGTTATTACTTTAGGGTATTATGCAAATAAAATAAGAGAGCAAAAACATCAAAAAAAGACATATTTTAATATAAATAGGCACATTAACCCAACAAATATCTGTAAAGATGTTTGTCAATTTTGTGCATATAGTGCTACAAGAAAAAATCCAAATCAATATACTCTAACTCATGAAGAGATGATACAAACTGTTAGAGACTCATCAAAAAATGGAATTAAAGAGGTTCATATAGTTTCAGCGCACAATCCTCACACTGGACTACAGTGGTACATGGATATTTTTAAAAAAATAAAAAAAGAGTTTCCATCAATTCACATAAAAGCCTTAACAGCAGCTGAAATTCATTTTTTAAGTAGTGAATACAACTTAAGCTATGAAGAGCTTATTGATACTATGATTCAAAGTGGTGTTGACTCTATGCCAGGTGGTGGAGCTGAAATTTTTGATGAGAAGATTAGAAAAAGAATTTGTGGTGGAAAGGTTAGTAGTGAAGATTGGTTGAAAATTCATGAACTTTGGCACAAAAGAGGTAAAAAAAGTAATGCAACAATGCTTTTTGGACATATAGAATCTAAAGAGCATAGAGTTGACCATATTTTAAGATTAAGAGAGCTTCAAGACAAAACAGGTGGTTTTAATGCATTTATTCCTCTTGTATTTCAAACAGAAAATAACTACTTAAAAGTAAAAGAACCAATAACTGCAAATGAGATTTTAAAAACCTATGCAATATCAAGACTACTTCTTGATAATATTCCAAATATAAAAGCATATTGGGCAACTTCAACAGTAAAATTAGCACTTATTGCTCAAGAGTTTGGTGCAAATGATGTTGATGGAACTATTGAAAAAGAGTCAATTCAAAGTGCAGCTGGAGCTGCTAGTAAAAATGGGGTTTGTGTAGGTGAATTTATTGATTTAATCAAAAACTCTGGATTTATACCTGTTGAAAGAGATAGTATCTACAACGAATTAAAAGTATATTAAAAGAGAAGATTAAAATTTAATCTCTCTTTTGAAAATAGTCTAAATAAAATTTAATCTCTATTCCATCTTCTTGATTATTTTGCATAAGAATAGGAAAACTTAAGTTTATAGAGTACAACTCTTCATTTAACTTAGCTATTAAATCAAAGAACTCTTGAGGATTTGAATTATTAATTTTCGCACTAAATGTTAACTTATTTAACTCATCTACTCTCTCTTGTTTTACAAAAACTATCTCACTATTTTGAGTTAAAAGTATTTGTAGATGCTCTTTTATCTCATCAATTGTAAATATATCATCACTCATATACTCTATTTTTATAGATTTTTTCATAGAATCTAAAGAGTCTATTTCATTTTCAAAGCTCAAATTTACACTAAAATCCTCAGGATTATTATCTAGCTTATTCATTTTATAATTTTTATAAATTCCACTAAGTGAACTTGTAAATAGTTTTAAATTTGTATCATCTTTTACCAAAACTTCAAGCTCTAAACTATTTTTATCTAGTTTCATTGAGTTAATCATCACTTTTTGCGGAACTGTTTGAAATATATTTTGAATCTTTTGAGCAAATAACTCATTTGCTTCTACATGATTTGGAAGATTAATCTCTACTTTTTTCTCTTTTTTAATTAAATCTAGTTGTTGTGCAAGATTAATAAAGTTTATATCTTTGAATACATAATATGCACCATAAATCAAAAATGCAAATAAAAATACTAAAATAATATATCTTGGATCATTTTTTACTTTTTTAGCTCTTGGTTTTACAAAACTATTAACTCCTAAATTCTCTTTAGTTAAAATATCTAGCTCTTTATCAATATCAACAGTAAAATCATCAATTTTTAGTTTTAACTCTTGACTTAAACTATTTATCTGCTCTTTTGATAGATTTTTTAATGGTAAAAGCAAAGATATTTTTTGAACAAAAATATCATCTCTTTGTTTGTGAAATGTTAAAAGGACATTTTGTAAAATATTATTTAATTCAAGATAATAAAGCTCATCAAAAAGTTTTTGACCCTCTATATCATTTTCATAAAAATGTGTCTTTTTAACCGTATCAAAACTAAGCAATGGAATAACTTCGTTATAGATAATATTACTATGCTTATCAACTATTAAAATATATGCTCTACTATTATAAATAAATACTATTAGTTCACTTTTTGGTGTATGTCTAATTATATGTTGCTTCATTATGTGAAATGCTGAATATATAAAATCTATTCCACAAGATGCAAAATAGTTTTTAGTCTCAAATAAAGTAGTATCAAGAACAACAATATCATGTCTTAAATCAAAATCAATAATCGTACAATCTTTTACTTTAGCACTTTTTTTAGGAACAATTTTTGTAGTATCACTCAATAATAAAGTGCTTAGATATGACTCCTGCGATGTTTGAATGGAGTTTAATTTTTGTGAAATATTTGAAGGAATTATATCCTCATCTACTAAATATGTAGAGCTTGAAACTTTTATAGGAGTATCTTTTTTAAATTTTTTTTGTTCTATTTTTAGCTGATTGTTTTGCTTTATAAGATTTATAAACAGAGTATCTTTTTTAAACATTTTTATTTCCTAAATTAATCTAAAGAGTGAATTAACATCTTATCTTTTATAACTTTTTTTGCTTCATCTAGCTCCAAATTATCTACACTAAAGGGTTCGCTTATATAAAAATCAATCCTACCAAAAGGTTTTGGAAGAATAAATTTATCCCATGAGTTAAATTGCCAATACTTTGTAGGAATTGCATTAAAACATCTAATCTTTTTTCCACTTTTTTGTGCAATCGCAACAATACCATCTGCAATACTGTACCTAGGACCTCTTGGACCATCAGGAGTAATTGCTATATCATTTCCAATTCTTAACTCTTTTAATGCAGAAATCATAACTTTAGCTGCACCTTTTGAAGATGATCCTCTAATAGAACCTATATTAAAGTTTTCAACCAATTTAGAAATAATTTCACCATCTCTATTTTCACTAATCATAGCCTTTACAATACCATTTTTTTTAAATGCAAAGTAATTATATGGTTGTGACATCAAATCTGCATGCCACATTGAAATTATAAAAGGTTCTTTATCATCATTTGGATGGTGATAAACTTTTTTGTTTGTAGCATATATAAACTTTACTAAATAATATAAAATTTTAGGAGCAAATCTTTTTTTAAATTTTTTCCACATTATGCTACAACTTCTCCTTTTAGTGATGTTCTTGTTGCTTCTGTTATTTTTACATCTACAAATTTTCCAAGCAACTCATCACTTCCTTTTGCAAATACTAAATAGTAATTATCTGTATATCCACTTACTTCACCATTTGGTTTTAGACTCTCAATTAAAACATTTACAGTCTCTCCAACCATTTTTGGCATAGTTTGTTCTAAATGTCTTTTATGAAGCTCTATTAACTCTTCAAGTCTTGCACTTCCAACCTCATCAGAAACTTCAATATCTTTTAAAGCAAGTGCTTTTGTATTTGGTCTTGCTGAGTATTTAAAGTTAAATATTTGATCAAATTTAACTTGATTTACAACATCAATAGTATCACTAAAATCCTCATCACTCTCACCTGGAAAAGCGACAATAATATCTGTTGTAATTCTAAGTTCTGGAATAAGCTCTCTTAATCTAAATGCTCTATTTAAAAACCACTCTTTTGTATATCCTCTTTTCATAGCTTTTAAAATAGAGTTTGAACCACTTTGAAGTGGCATATGAATACATTTTGAAATTTTAGGATTTTTTGCAAACTCCTCTATAAACTCATCATCCATATGTAGTGGATGAGGAGATGTAAATCTTATTCTTTTAAGTTTCTCTATTTTTGATATATCTTGAAGAAGTTTTGTAAAACTATATTTATCTGAGCTATTACTAAATCTTTTTCCATAAGAGTTTACATTTTGTCCCAAAAGCATAACTTCAACAGCACCATTATCAACAGCTTTTTGTATTTGTGAAACTATCATAAAAGGAGGAATAGATATCTCTTCTCCTCTTGTGCTTGGAACTATACAATATGTACACTCTTTGTCACAACCAACAGATATATTAACACTTGTTCTATAATTATTTGTTTTTGGTGTTGCAAAATCATATTGTGAATCATCATTTTCAATACTAATTTCAACGGCACCTTTTATATCAACTACATCTTTTATTTTTGATATATTTCTAGCTCCTAATACAAAATCTACATATGGTGCTCTTTTTATTATATCTTGACCTAAATGCGATGCAGTACATCCACAAACTCCAATTTTAGCACCCTCTTTTTTCTTTTTATTAAATTGTCCAATTTCAGAAAAAAGTTTTTGAACAGGTTTTTCTCTAACAGAGCAAGTGTTTATGATTATTAAATCTGCATCTTCAATATTTTGTGTAGCTGTATAACCTTTATGTTTTTCAAGTTCAGCTTGTATATGTTTACTATCGGTGTCATTCATTTGACACCCTAAAGTTTGTATAAATAGTTTTTTACTCATATTTTATATACTCAAAAAATTAAAGAGCATGAACCTCATACATATACTCATCATCTGCTAAACCATACTTTATCTCTCTAAAGTAGATATTAAAACCCTCTTTTTCTAAAGATTCAACTAAAGCCATCATATCTTTGTGTGAGTTGTCTCTATCAAAATAAAAAATCTTCTGAGCCTCTTTTTTTAGTTCATCTTTAATCTTATCTAATTGAACTTTTTTTGGCTTCTCATTTAATTCATTTCTAGCAAGTAGTAATTCCATTTATTAAACCTTTTTTTTATAATTAATCGGACATTTTATTCAAAAATTGCTTTAATTTCTATAAAAGGTAAATTAGATATACTATTGCTCTAAAACTTGCATTGAAAATCAAACTCACCATTTCAATGTTAAAAACAAATAAAGGTACATTTATGGATAAAATAATTGATATTTTAGACTCTATTGCTTATGAAAAGGGTCTTAAAATTACTGATGTAGAAGCAGCTTTAAAAGAGGCTTTAATAAAAACTGCTCAAAAGATGGTTGACCACTCTTTGATATTTGATGCAAAAATAGATAGAGCAAATAAAAAATTAATTCTTTTTCAAAAAATTGAAGTGGTTGCAAATGATGACAAGAAGCTTCAAGATGGTTGTGTTGATAGTGAAGGAAAACCTTTAAATAAAGAGAATTTTATATCAATAGATGAAGCTAAAGCTATAAATAGTGACTTAGAACTTGGAGATTTTTTAAGCTATGAATTAGAGTTTGAAAATATGGGAAGAAATGCAGCTGTTATTCTTTCAAGCAATTTTGAATATAGACTTCAAAGATTTATTGAAGAAAATATTATGGCAAAATATAAAGAAAAAGTAGGAAAAACTGTATCTGCTGTAGTTACAAGAGTTGATAAAGCTGATAATACTTTTATTGAAATTGGTGAAATCAAAGGTATCTTACAAAGAAAAAATAGAATAAAAGGTGAAAAATTTAAAGTAGGAGATACTTTAAAAGCTGTTGTAAGAGGTGTAAATATTGATAAAAACTTAGGTTTAATAGTTGATTTATCACGAACTAGTCCTAAATTTTTAGAAAATCTATTAACAGTTGAAGTTCCTGAGCTTAAAGATGAAAAAATTATAATAGAGGCAAGTGCTAGAATTCCAGGAACTAGATCTAAAATTGCGCTTAACTCTTTAAGTCCTACAATTGATGCTATTGGTGCTGTTGTTGGAGTAAAAGGGGTTAGAATAAACTCTGTTTCAAAAGAGCTAAATGGAGAAAATATTGATTGTATTGAGTATTCAAGTACACCTGAAATATTTATTGCAAGAGCTTTAAGTCCAGCAATTGTAAATAGTGTAGTTGTTGAAACTGAGCCTAAAAATGGTGAAAAAGGTAAAGCTATTGTAACAATAAATAGTGAACAAAAATCAAAAGCAATTGGAAAAGAGGGACTTAATATTAGATTAGCTTCTATGCTTACAAAATATGATATTGAGATTAAAGAGGTTGGTAGTACAAACATAAATTTAAATGATAATGAGACAAAAAAAGAAGAGACAAAATCTGATGTTTCATCACTAGAGGCACTATTTAAATAGTATGGAAAAGATATTTTTATTTGATTCATCAAAAAAAGAAAAAGTTGAATTTAAATCAATAAAAGATGGTATTGTAAAAATATATGTTTGTGGTCCAACTGTTTATGACAACTCTCATCTAGGACATGCTAGAAGTGCTATTGCTTTTGATCTTCTTCATAGAGTTTTAAAACTAAACGGATATGAAGTTATTATGACAAAGAATTTTACTGATATTGATGATAAAATTATCAAAAAAATGAATCAAAGTGGTAAAAGTCTAGAAGATATTACAAGTTTTTATATAGATTTATATAAAAAAGATATGGAAGCTTTAAATGTTTTACCAAACTCATTAGAACCAAAAGCCACTTTAAATCTTGAAGCCATGAAGAATATGATTGAAAATTTAATCAAAAAAGATATTGCATATAAAACACAAACTAGTGTATATTTCGATGTTTCAAAAGATAAATTATATGGTAGTTTATCAAATAAAATAAGTGAAGATTCAAAAGCCAGAGTTGAAGGTGATATTGAAAAAAGAAATAGTGCAGACTTTGCACTTTGGAAGTTTGAAAAAAGTGATGATGTAGCATTTGAATCAAGCTTTGGTAAAGGAAGACCTGGTTGGCATATAGAGTGTAGTGCTATGATTAAAAAACATCTAGCTTATAGTGATGAACCATATCAAATAGATATTCACTGTGGAGGAGCTGATTTACTATTTCCTCACCATGAAAATGAGGCTAGTCAAACAAGATGCGATAGTGGACAAAATCTAGCTAAGTATTGGCTTCATAATGGTTTTGTAAATATAAATGGTGAAAAAATGAGTAAATCTTTAGGAAACTCATTTTTCTTAAAAGATGTTTTAAAACCTTATAGCGCAGAGGTTGTAAGATACTATTTGTTAAGTGCAAAATATCAAGCTGATATAAACTTTAATGAAGAGGATTTAATAACTTCTAAAAGAAGATTAGACAAGCTTTATAGATTAAAAAAGAGAGTTTATGGTATTGAATCAAAACTACAAGATAAAAATTTTGAAAATAGTTTATTAAAAGCTTTAAATGATGATATTAATACTCCAGTTGCATTGTCTATTATTGATGAATTTATAAATAACTCAAATGATAAATTAGATTTAAATCCTAAAGATAAAAATCTAAAACAAACTATTGTTTCAAATATAGCTTATATTGAAAAAGCTTTAGGAATTGGTGGAAGTGATGCTTTTGCTTATTTTCAATTTGGAGTTGATGAAGAGTTAAAAAATCAAATAGAAACTCTTTTAAAAGAAAGAGCTGAAGCTAAAACAAATAAAGATTTTATAAAAGCTGATGCAATAAGAGATGAGTTAAATAGAGTTGGAATATCTATTATGGATAATATAAACGGAACTGTTTGGGAAAAATTATAAGATTTTAAAAAAATTTTAATTTAAAAGTTTAAGCTTAACAAACGAAACTTTTGTTTCGTTTGTAATCATTTATTATAAAAATGATTTTGAGTAAGCTGTATCTGTAAGATTTTGAGTATCTACAACATAAGGAACAAGTGCCATATGTCTTGCTCTTTTAATTGCTTTTTCTACCATTTCTTGAGCATTTTTAGAGTTTCCTGTAAGTCTTCTTGGCATAATTTTACCTCTTTCACTCATAGAAATTTTTAAAAGCTCGATGTTTTTATAATCAATAAAATCAACTTTCATCTCTGTATATTTACAAGATTTTTTTCCATATTTTCTTTTTTCTGACATATTATCTCCTTTTTCTAAAACGGTATTTCGTCATCAATATCAATTTCAGGAATATTTGAAGCCTTATTTGGCTTCATAGCTCCACCACCATAGTTATTATAAGAAGGTTGTTCATAATCTTTAGGTGCTTGTACACCATAGTTGTTTTGGTTTGAATTACCATAAGATTGAGACTGGTTGTTATATCCAGAGCCTTCATTTGAACCCTTACTATCTAGCATCTTCATCTCATCAACCCTTAAAGTGTGTCTATTTTTAGTAGATCCATCTTGAGCTGTCCAAGATTCATAAACTAGTCTTCCTTCAAGTAAAACTTTTGAACCTTTTCTTAAGTACTGATTAGCAACTTCTGCAATTCTGCCAAAAATATTAAACTCCAAAAAGCATACTTCCTCTTTTTGCTCTCCTGTTTGTGCTTTATATTTGTATGAAGTTGCAATAGAACTTCTAGCAACTGCCGCACCACTTGGAAGATATTTAAGTTCAATATCTCTTGTAAGATTTCCTACCATTATTACTTTATTGTACATAAAAGGCTCCTTGTTTTAAGATTATTTTGCTGCTTTTTTAAGAGCGTCGTCGCTCATTTTTGTCCAAGAAGCAATCTCTTTTTTACTCTCATATTTAATAAAAATAAATCTCATTAAGTTTTCATTATTTTTATAATTTCTCTCGATTTCTGCAAGTGAAGCAGCTGGAGCTTTAAAATAGATTACATAGTAGTAACCTCTTTTTTGTTTAGCTATTTCATAAGCCAACTCTTTAACACCAATATTATCTGTAGAAACAATTTCTGCACCATTTTTTTCAAATAGAGCTTTAATTCCTTCAAGCTGTGCTACAGTCTCTTCTTCAGTTAATGTAGGCTTTAAAATAAACATTGTTTCATAATGTTTTAATTTAGACATTCGTTCTCCTTTTAGATTCTGCCGATTTTCTTTACACTTCCTAGACCTATCAGCAAGGATTATTTTTTTGTAAAGTGTGAGATTTTATCTAAATAAAGCTGTAAATTTTCTTATACTTGATTGTAAAAACAAAGATGGATTTGAAATTCTTTTAGAATTTTTTAGGTCAAGTTCTAAATTTAATAAAAAATCATATATTTTTAAGAATTTTTTAGGATTTGTGTTTATTGCAAGTCTTGCTTTTTTTTCCCAAATATCTTTTGGAGGATTAAATCCTAATATCTCAATAGCATTTGGCGCTCCAAAGCTTCTAGCATAAGAGCTTATTAAAAAAAGTTGATGAACAAATTGAGTAATTTGATTTACAATAAAAACACTATCCATCCCCTCTTCTAAAAGTAGATCTAAATCAGAGGTTACATCTTTGAAGCTTAAAAGTTCATGTAAAAAATTATCAAAGTTTACAAGCCCAAGTCCAAAACAGTGAATATCAACATCTTTTGAAGTTATTTTATCATTTAATATTTTTAATTTATTCAAATCATTTACACAAAGATTTAAATCACCTTTATGCATAAAAAATAGATGATTTAATGCACTTTTTTCAAAATCAAGTCCAATAATTTTTGCTTCATTCTCTAAATATGTTATTGCTTCGCTATCTTTTAAAGGAAAAAATCTAACAAAAGCTGAATTGGTTTTAGTATTAAAACTACTCTCCATAGATTTAAAATCAGCATCATCTCCAAAACATGCAACTATTAATGTACTATCTTGATTTGTACTTGCAGCTAAAACCAATGCATCTAACTCTTTTTTAGGAATTTTTTTTGCTATTTTTAGTAAGACTATATTTGATGATGAAAAAAGTGATGATTGAAGAAGTCTATTTTGAATATATTTAAAATTGTACTCATCATAATATATTTTTTCAATATCCTCATTTTTTGCAACTATTTTTGCAATAATAGACGAATAAAACTCCACCATAAATGTAGATTGTCCATAAAACATATATGAGCTAAATTTTTTGCCACTTTTTAAATATTTATCAAATTCACTTTTATACATAAATAAAATAGTATCCTAAGTTTACTTTCAATATAATTTTTTCTATTCTAACAAAAGGGGTCATAAATGTATAAAATTGTTTTACCAATTTTAGGATTTGAGAATAACGAAAAACTGGATATAGAAAAAATTGATGAATATTTTTCTTATTTGAAATTTGAAGATGGTTCAAAAATTTCTATTGTAAACATCAATATATTAAGTAGAGTATCTTTTGATTTTGAAATTGATCAAATATCTTTAGATAAATTAAAGATTAAAACAAAAGATGATTTTTCTACATATTTTGTTTTAGTATCACAAAATCCAGTTGAACACTCAATTATAAATCTTGTTGCTCCTATTTTTGTAAATGAAAAAGAGAGACTTGTTGGTCAATATGTTACAAGCGAAAAAGTTGAACCTTATTTAGCATCTTTAAATAAGTGTATAAACTTATAATATTTTAGCAACTATTAATTTAGTTGCTAAATCACTTGATACTATTTTAACTTTATGTTTTGAAAAAAGTTTTTGACCTTTATAGTTCTCTAAAACTACTTTTAATCCGATTATCTTATCATAACAAACAGCTTTAGCTCTTTCTGTATCAACTATTTTTACTTTAATTTCACTATCAATATTATCATATGCCCATCTTGCATATTTTCTATCTTCAAAATCCCAAACAAGTTTATCTATTTTTCTCTCTTGTTCTGATATATGAGTACAAATATCATCTATATTTTTTGGTAACTTTTTGGTTTTTAAAATACGATGAAGAACTAAATCTGAATATCTTCTAATAGGACTTGTAAAGTGAGAGTATGATTTAAATCCTAAACCAAAGTGACCTAAGTTTTTTGAACTATATTTTGCTTGAGTAAGACTTTGAATAATAAGCTCATCAACTTCATCTCTAATTAGTGCCCTACTTGATTCTTCTTGAATATGAGTAATAGTTTTGTGAACATTTTCTTGAAGTTTTACTTTTACTCCTAAAATATTTACATCATCAACTAGCTTTGATAAAGCTTTAAAATTTGGCTCTTCATGAATCCTAAATATTCCTAAATTTCCAACTTTTTTACTAGCTTCAATATTTGCTAATAACATACACTCCTCTATTAATTGATGAGATGGTGTAGAGTTTTCAACTTCAATTGAATCTAATAAATAGTTTTTTAATTTTAATCTATTCTCAATAGTTCTAAAGTCATAACCTATTTTTAATCTATCTGCTCTAAACTTTTTTGTAATTTTATATAAAGGTAGTAAATAATCAAAAATCTCTTTTTCTAAACTATTATATAAATCAAATTTACCTTCTAAAACTCTATCAATTCTACCATAAGAGAAATTTCTATGATTTTTTATAATTGCTGTAAAAAGTTCACTCTTTTCAACTCTTAACTTTTTTAAATCTAGTTTTAATTTAAAAACATAGGCATATCTATCTTGTCCCTCTTTAAGTGAACATAAATTTTCACTCAATGTTGCTGGTAACATTGGCAAAGTTCTACTTGGCAGATATATAGTAGATGATTTTTTAAAAGCTAAATTATCTAAAGGACTACCCTCTTTTACAAAATATGAGACATCTGCAATTGCTACAAAAAGTGTGCTATTTTTCTCATCAAAATATATAGCATCATCATGATCTTTTGCACTATTTGGGTCTATTGTACAAAATGGCAATTCTCTTAAATCAACTCTTTGTTCTATATCTTCAATAAAATCATCAGCTTCAACTCTTTGTTTATCTCTATAAAGTTCTTCATGTAGATATAAAGAGATAAACTCATCTATTTTTGCATCATTTAAATTTCCAATAAACTCAATCTCTTCAAACTCTTTATTATCTACTATCAAAACATCACTCTGTTTATACTTTGAAGCTTTAGAACTATTTAAAAAGATATTCTCTTTTAAAGTAACAAATGTTTTATCTTTAACATAGACTAAAATTTCTGCTTTTTTACCATCTAATACTTTTTCAATTTTTGCTTTTATTTTACTTCTTGGATTAAATATACGCTTTGCTAATACTAAATCATTGTTAAATGCGCCATTTAAACTATCTAACTCCAATTTTATATTTTTTATTGGATTAGTTAAATCCTCTAATATTGCAAAATTCTTCTCTATTTTTAAAATTCCAATCTTATATTTAGAATTTATCTCATATCTATTATCATTTTTTATAACTATTTTATCTTTAATATACTTTTCTAAAATTTCTAATTCACTATTTTGAAACTCAAAAATCTCTTTTTCTATTTTTATAAATATCTCTTTTAACAACTCAAATCCTTTTTTAATTCTATCATTATATTATATTTAGTTAAGGTTTTGTATAATCTTACAAAATTTTCAAAAATAGAGGACTAGAAATGGCAGTAAATGTATTTTACGACAAAGATTGTAATATTGAGTTAATAAAATCAAAAAAAGTTGCGATGATTGGATTTGGATCACAAGGTCATGCACACGCTGAAAACTTAAGAGATAGCGGTGTTGAAGTTGTTGTTGGATTAAGAGAAGGTGGATCTTCTTGGAATAAAGCTGTTGCTAAAGGTTTTAAAGTTTTAACAGTAGCTGAAGCTACAAAAATTGCTGATGTTGTAATGATTTTATTACCAGATGAGAGTCAATCTGAGATTTACGAAAAAGAGATTAAACCAAATTTAAAAGCTGGTGCTTATTTAGCATTTGGACACGGATTTAATATTCACTATAAAAGAATTATCCCATCTGCAAACATGAATATCATGATGATTGCACCAAAAGCTCCAGGACATACAGTTAGAAGTGAGTTTGTTAAAGGTGGAGGAATTCCAGATTTAATCGCAGTTCATCAAGATGCATCTGGTGATACAAAACAAGTTGCTCTTGCTTATGCTAGCGCAATTGGTGGAGGAAGAACTGGAATTATTGAAACTACTTTCAAAGATGAGACTGAAACAGACCTATTTGGTGAGCAAGCTGTTCTTTGTGGTGGAGCAACTGCTTTAGTTCAAGCTGGATTTGAAGTATTAACAGAGGCTGGTTATGAGCCAGAAATGGCATACTTTGAGTGTTTACATGAGTTAAAACTAATTGTTGACTTAATGTATGAAGGTGGAATTGCTGATATGAGATACTCTATTTCAAATACAGCTGAATATGGAGATTATGTTTCTGGTCCTAGAGTTATCAATGATGAGTCTAAAAAAGCTATGAGACAAATTCTTAAAGAGATTCAAAATGGTGTATTTGCTAAAGATTTCATACTTGAAGGACAAGCTGGATATCCAAGAATGAATGCTGAAAGAGCAAATACAAGAGCCTCTTTACTTGAGCAAACGGGTGTAAAACTTAGAAATATGATGCCATGGATTGCATCTAAAAAAATAGTAAATCAAGAGACTAACTAATTATTTTAAGAGGTTATCCTCTTAAAATAAAGCTTTATAATGAATAAAAACAATCAAAAAACAAAAAACAATTCAACTAAAAAAAGAACTAAAACAGCTAGAAAAAGTGCTGTTGTTAAAAGAAATGTAACTAGAAAAGTATTAGCTAGAAACTTTTTAGTAGCTCTTTTTTTAATTGTAATTTTGCTATCTTTTTCATATTTCTTATTAAATAAAAGTCTTGAAAAATCAGTAGTTATTGATACTCCTAAAGTATTACAAGATAAAAAAGAGTATTCAAATGACGAGGTTATGAATGAGATTTTAGAGACAAAAGGTTTAAAAGATGATGTTTTACTCTTTGAAAAATCTTTACAGATACAAGAGAAAAAAGAGAAAAATTTATATGAAGAACCTATAATTGAAACACAAGAAGAGATAATAGAAAAAAAAGATATTAGAAAAAGTGATGACAAAGGTATAGTTACAAAAAAAGATAAATTTATTCCAAGTAAAAACAGTAAAGCTAAAATTGTAATTGTAATAGATGATGTTGTAAGTCAAACTCATATAAATAAGATTTTAGATATAGGTTATCCAATAACTATGTCATTTCTACCACCAACACCAATGCATATAAACTCTGCAAAAATTGTATCAAAATTAGATTTTTATATGATACATTTCCCACTTCAAGCTTCAAGTGCATTTAAAAGTGTAGAGATAAAGACATTAAATATTGATGATACTTATAAAAAAATTGAGTCTAGAGTAAAAGAGTTAAGAAAACTATTTCCAAATGCAATTTATACAAATAACCATACAGGTTCTGTTTTTACAGAGAATTATGAAGCTATGGATAGACTATTTCGTGCATTAAAAAAATATAATTTTATATTTGTTGATAGTAAAACTTCACCAAACTCTGTTGCAAAAGAGTTAAGTGTAAAATATAAAATGCCATATATTGTAAGAGATACATTTTTGGATAATGAAAGAGACTTTACTAAAATTCAAAATCAACTAAAAGAGGCAATAAAAATAGCAAAAAAACAGGGATTTGCTATTGCTATTGGACACCCTTATGATGTTACTTTTAAGGTATTAAAAGAATCAAAATATCTATTTGAAGATGTTGAACCAATATTTTTAAATCAACTTCCATATTTATAAAATTTTAGTTAAACTTTAAAAAAATTTTAGGAAGTAACTATGATAAATTTAGTTAATTTTAAAATAGATGAATTAAACTTGATGAAAAAATATCCACAAGAGCTATATTACATTGGAAATTTAGAGCTTTTGAAAAAAAGAAAAATTTCAATTGTAGGCACTAGAAGACCAAACTCTTACACCAAAGAGTTTACGCATAAACTATCTTCAAATGTCATTTCTAATAATAAATGGAACTAAACAAGAATAAATAGAACTATTATAATTCAAAATTTTAGATACATAAATAAACAATCAATAAATATATTAAATTTATATGATTATAACTTAAATGTAAGTATGATAAAAGTTTTACATAATGAAATTACATAAATGTTGATATAAAGGGGAAAGCTAATAATGTCAAATGAGAGAATTACGGAAAATTTAGTAAGAGATAGATTAAGAAGTTTAAACTATTATGAACCTGATAATAGTATCACAGTTGAAGAACAAAAATCTGAAGTACAAAAAGTTAAAAAATTATTAGCAAAGTCTAGTAAAAAAGGTTCAGGTAATGGTGGATACCCTGAATTCATTATTACAAATACGCTAGATACTGATTTTATTATAGTTATAGAATGTAAAGCTGATGTTAAAAAACATGAAAGTGATAATAAAGATAAACCAGTAGATTTTGCGGTTGATGGTGTTTTGCATTATGCAAAATTTCTTTCAAAAGAATATACTGTTTTAGCTATTGCAGTAAGTGGTACAACAGAAGATTCTCTAAAAATATCTAATTTCTTAATTCCTTGCGAAAGTAATAATATAAAAGTACTTACTAATGAATCATGTAAAATAGTAGATACTATTGTTACATTTGATGATTATTACAGATTATCAGCTTTTGATCCAGAAGTTGAATCGAAAAGACATCAAGATCTTATTGCATTTGCAAGAAGCTTACATGAATTTATATGGACTAGAGCAAAAATATCAGAAGAAGATAAGCCTTTGTTAGTATCTGGAACATTAATTGCTCTAATGAATAAATCTTTTTCAAAATCTTTTAAAAATTATTCTGCAGAAGATATGCCAGAAGAATGGTTAAGAGCAATCAAAAAAGAATTAGAGAGTGCTGATATACCTCAAGCGAAAAAAGACACTATGTTACAACCTTATGCAAATGTTGCATCTCAACCAAATTTAGGTAAACCAGATTCAAAACTTATAAAACAGTACCCTCAAGGTGTATTATACGAAGTAATAAGAGAAATAAATGATAACGTTTGGCCTTTCATAAGTGTATATCATAATTTTGATGTTGTAGGACATTTTTATGGTGAATTTTTAAAATATACTGGTGGAGATAAAAAAGCATTAGGAATTGTATTAACACCAAGACATGTTACAGAATTATTTTGTGATATAGCTAATGTTAATAAGAATGATAAAGTTTTAGATATTTGTGCGGGTACGGGTGGATTTTTAATATCAGCAATGCAATCAATGCTAAAAACTGCTTTAACTCAAGAAGAGAGGATTGATATTAAAAAAAATAGGCTGATTGGAATAGAAAATAATCCTAAAATGTTTGCTCTAGCAGCATCAAATATGATTTTAAGAGGAGATGGAAAAGCTAATTTACATCAAGGTTCTTGTTTTGATGATGCTATAACAAAATCTATTAAAGAACTCAAACCAACTGTTGGATTTCTAAATCCACCATACTCTCAATCTAAAAGTGATGTAGAATTACATGAATTGTATTTTGTTAAGCATATGTTAGATCAATTAAAAAAAGGTGGAATTGGAGTAGCAATTGTTCCTATGAGTTGTGCTATTAGTCCAAGTCAAGCAAAACAAGATATCTTAAACAAACACACATTAAAAGCTGTTATGAGTATGCCAAATGAACTATTTTATCCTGTAGGTACAATAACTTGTATTGTTGTTTTTGAAGCTCATAAACCTCATTTAGATTCAAAAAAGAAGTCTTGGTTTGGATATTGGAAAGATGATGGATTTGAAAAAACTAAGAATATGGGAAGAATTGATTTAAAGAAAAAATGGGAATCAATAAAAGATAAATGGATAGAAGCTTATAGAAATAATGAAGTGCATGCTGGAGAATCTGTAACTGCATATGTAACAGCAGATGATGAATGGTGTGCAGAAGCTTATATGCAAACAGATTATAGTCAATTATCACAAAAAGAATTTGAAGAAGTTGTAAGAAAATTTGCTATACATAAAATTTTAACAGAGAAATAAAATGACTATTTTAGAAGATATATTTAGTGTTAGATATGGACATTCATTAGATTTAAATAAACTTGAGATTACTGATATTGATGATCCTAATGGTGTAGCTTATGTTTCTAGAAAATCACAAGATAATGGAATCGCAGCTTATGTAAAAAGAATTAATGGTGTAGAAACTGGAAAAGCAGGAGAATTGTCTGTTGCACTAAGTGGTAGTGGTGTATTATCAACATTTATACAAACTAGAGAATTTTATACATCATATCATGTTGCAATTTTAACTCCTAAAATAAAATTATCAAATATTCAAAAATTATTTTACAGTTATGCTATTTTCAAAAATCAATATAAATTTAGTTGGGGTAGACAAGCTAATAGAACTATTAGAAGTATTAAAATTCCAAATATTAATGAAATTCCTAATTTCTTGTATAATATAGATTTAAAAATTGAAGATAATATTAAAATACCACTAGAAAATAAAAAATATAATTTGAATACAGATGATTGGCGTGAATTTATTTTGGATAAAATATTTGATATTAAAAGAGGTACATTTGGTTCTAAGCCTAAAAAAATAGGAAATATACCTTATATTAGTTCAACTTCAAAAGATAATGGGATTAGTGGTTATTGTGATATAGATATAGAAAATATTTATAATACTAACTCAATTACTGTTGCAAACAATGGAAGTGTTGGTGAAGCATTTTTTCATGATTATAATTTTGTTGCATCAAGCGATGTTTCTATATTAAAAAATCCATCAATTAACAAATATAATGCAATGTTTATAATAACCGTGTTAAAACAAGAAAAATTCAAATATCAATATGGAAGAAAATGGGGACTTGAGAGGATGAATAAATCCACAATATCACTTCCTAGTTTTTATAATGAAAAAAATAAGTCTTATGAACCTAATTGGAAATACATGGAAAATTATATAAAATCATTAAGTTTTAGTTCTGCCATTTAAAAAAGAATTCATCTCAAAATTTATCATTTATACTAAAAGTAAAAAGGGGAAACATATATAAAATGAAAATATCAGAAGTCAACATAAAAGGTTTTAGAAACTTTAAAAATGCCAAATTTAAATTTAATAAACATACTGCCCTGATGGGATTTAATGACATTGGTAAAACAAACTTAATATACGCCATTAGATTATTGCTTGATAAAAATATTTCTGAATCTGATATGGAATTGAATGAAGCTGATTTTTTTGCATATGAAAATACAAATAGTATTGAAATCATTATAAAATTTGATGAAGTTACTGAAGATTTTGTTTTATCTAAATTAAGGGAATTTGTGTCGGAAGATGGTATTTTATATTTAAAATATACCATACTAAAAAATGATTCTGAATTCAAATTATTTATTGGTTCATCATTGACTTTACTAGAAGAAATACAAGGAAGATATTATTTAAAAGCATTCAATTTGAAATATGTTGGAAGTTCAAGAAACTTATATTCATTTATCCAAAAAGAAAAAAAACTTTTAATTGATAAAGCTAAAGAGGGGAGGAATAGTAATGATATTGAAAATGATACTGCAATAGAAAATAAAGTAGAAACGAGCCTTAAATCTTTAAATAAAGATGTTAGAAATATTACATATGTAAAAAATGCAACTAATAAAATAAATGATGAATTAAATAAATTATCATTTAAGAATGAATCACAAAAATTAGTCTTGGATATGGCTGGAGATGATATAAACGCTCTTTTAGGAAAGGTAAACTTAGCTGCAGAAACAAATGAAAAATTCTTAACAGTTGGAGGAGATGGAAAACTCAATCAAATATTTTTAGCTTTATGGACTAATAAATATAACAGCGATATAAATGAACTTAATGAAGTATCTTTTTATTGTATAGAAGAACCTGAAGCACACCTACATCCACATCAACAAAGAAAATTATCTGAATATTTAGCTGAAACTCTAAATAATCAAGTAATTATAACCACACACTCTCCACAAATTATTTCAGAATTCAAACCTAATTCAATAATTAAATTATATCAAAAAAATGGGGCTACTTTTGGAGTTAATGACGGATGTAGTAGTGAAATTGAGGATGAATTATTTAATTTTGCACACAGACTAGATATTATTTCAACAGAAGCATTTTATGCAGATCTAGTATTCTTAGTAGAAGGGCAATCAGAAATACTTTTCTATAAAGCTCTTTCTAAAGCAATAGGTATTGATTTAGATAAATTAAATATTAGTATTCTTATGGTCGATGGAGTAGGATTTAAACCGTATATTAAAGTTTTAGAGTTACTTCAAATACCTTGGATAATGAGAACAGATAATGATATTTTTAAATTACCAAAAAATGATAAATATAGATTTGCTGGAATTCAGCGTTGCATGGATATTTATAAATCTTTTATCATTTCTAACGAAGAAGAATTAAATACTACTTATCAAACTCATCTAGATAATATACATGGAGTTACATTACCAGCCAACGCAGGAATAATAAAATCAACTATTGAATTAAAAACATTCTTAGAGCAATATAACTTATTTTTGTCACAAAAAGATTTAGAAAATGATTTAGTTAATAGTCCTCTGCTCACTAAACTGAAAGAGTTTTATGACTTAACAACTAAAGATGAAATATTAGTTGAAATGCAAAATAGAAAAGGCGGTTCGATGTTTGAATTTCTTCAAAAACATCAAAGTGATTTATCCATATTATTAACTGATCCAATTAGCTTACCATTATTGAAATGTAAAGAAATTATAGAAGCAATTAATGACACCGACTAATGAACAAAAAAATATAATTAACGCTTCTGGTAATATTGTAGTTGTAGCTAGACCTGGCAGTGGGAAAACATTTGTTTTGTCTGAAAAAATAAGAGAATTATTACCTTTTATGAAAAGCCATGAAGGAGTAATTGCAATATCTTTCACAAATAAAGCAAGTAAAGAATTAAAAGATAGAAGTCTCAAAGGAGGTTTTAATAAAAAAGAGTCGTTTTTTGGAACTATTCATAAGTTTTATATATCTGAAATAATTTTATCTTTTGGAAAACAAATTTTTGGCTTATCAGAAAATAAAATTCATATTATAGATATAAACGAAAATTCTTTAAGTAATGATGAATTAGAATATATTAAATATATTGAAAAAAACTTTAATTCATCTGACTCAACTCATACTGATTATATAACTTCTTTATTCCGTCAAGGAAAAATTTATATTAATCTTATAGAAGTGTATGCTATCTATATATTTGACAACTCTTCAGCATGTCGTAATTATTTAAAATCAAAGTACAAATTTGTCATTATAGACGAATTTCAAGACTGTGGGAAAGAACAGTTTGAAGTGTTCATGAAACTTAAAAATTTAGGTTTAACAGCCATTGCAGTTGGAGATTTAGATCAGTCTATATATGAATTTACAGGAAAAAGTCCAGAATTTTTATCTGCTTTAATAGATGATAGTGATTTTACTACATTCTCTTTGAGTAGAAATCATCGTTGTCATCCATCAATCATAAATTATTCATTATCACTCATAAGCCATAATGTTGAATTACTTGAAACTGATGATATAAGAGTTTATCATAGAAATATTAGTGGAAATGAAATTAGTATCGCGACTTGGATTGACAAACATATTAAAACAATATGTAATTATTTAGGTGTTGAGTCTTTATCTAATGTTGCTATTCTCACGAGGGGACATAGAACAGCTACACTTCTCGATAATAATATGAGAACTCCCCATAGGGTCTTAAAGCAATCATCACTTGAATTGGACAACAATCAAGTTTCTCAATTATTTGATAATATTTTAAAATTTTCTTATGATACAAAACGAACAATAACAGAAGTAATAGAAATGTTTATTTTATTAGACAAATTAAAATCTAATGAACAAAAAAAGCTGTTAGAGTATTTTGAAAATATAAAATTAATGTTGAATAGTACAGAACCTAATTTTGAAGAAATTAAAATCTTATTTAAACAAATTGCTGAAAAATTAATACCTAGTCAAAATCAAGAAAATTCGTTAGAATTATTAAATAATGTTTTAAATCATGAATTAGAAATATATTCAGTAGGCTCAAATGATGAAATACAAATAATGACTTTACATAAATCAAAAGGGCTTGAATTTGACATTGTATTCCACTTAGATCTATATGAATGGATACTACCAAATAAACGTCCTGGCTTAAATAATGATTTCAATAACCCTATTTATAGTAATTGGAAGCAAGATTTGAATTTACATTATGTTGGTGTAACTAGAGCAAAAAAAGCATGTATCCTGTGCACAAGTACAAAAAGAACCAATGAAAAAAATGAACAAAGAAATGGAAATCCTTCTGAGTTTTTATCGTTAAATAATATACAAAATATAAGAATATGATATGCAAAATAAATAATTTTTATATTATTTATTATCTATAAAGTTACTCTATCATATAATTTTTTATGGAAAAAAATAATAAACCTATACTTGAATTTTTTAATAATAATCCAAATACTTCTTATGAAATTATTTTTGTATTAGATATAGATTATTCTGGCTATCCTTACTATTACAGAGTTTTAGTTAAAGATATTAAAACAAATTTTTATACAACAGTTCTAATTCCACCAGAATTATTAAGATACAGATATAAAATAGGAAATATTTATAAAGGAAATAAAATAATTGGTAAGAATAATATTATTAAATCATCAACTTTTAATATTGACACTACAAATGAACTCCAAATACAAACACTCAAAGAGGTAATTAGTGAATCTGACTTGCATTTAGTTAGTTATGATTATTTTAAGAACTTTTATTTAAAACAGTGTTGTTATTTACTTGATTGTGATGATTTTAAATTAATAATACCAACTTATACTATTGCTAATAGATTTTATTTTCTTTCTTCTTCAATGAAAAAAGCAGTATTTAATAATTCTCTTTCATCACTATGCGAAGATACAAAATTTTATAAAGACGGAGATATAGTTTATATTTCTGTACGTTCAACTGCAGCAAAAAGAGATTATCCATTTATTTGTAGATTTTTAGAGAATAGTGACTCTAAAGAAAATTTTAGCTATTTTATTAATCAAAAAAGTAGTCAAGAAAAAACAAAACCATTTGGACAAATAAAGGCTAATTTCCCAACAAAAGAAGAATTTGAAATAGATGCATCATATATTGTCTTAAATAATTCACCTAAACCAAAAATTTTAGTACTTGATATATTTAATGATTCATCATCTTTTAATTTTACAAAAATTAATGTAGAGAAATACACTTCAAAATTTGGAAAATCTTCTATTGAAATTAATATCCCAGTAAATATAAAAAAATTCAAAAAGAAAAAGTCCAATAAAATAGAAAAAATAATTAAAACAGGTATCCCTTCTTCCATTTATAATATAAGTTTAGATGGTGATACAGCTAATAAAGATAGAAATACTGAACACATTGAAATAAAAATTGAAGATATTTATAAAATTTCAGAAGGTGAAATGACGACTGAATTTACAAGTGATATAGTTAATCCAACATTTGAAAATGCAGAAGCTATTGGCTCTGATAAACTAGTTCAATGCATCTATTCATTTTATGGAGAAGGTGAAAATAATAGCATTAATATATTTAACATAAATGATTTTTATATGCTTTTTAATCTTCTATCACAAGAAATTGGAGTTGAAGCTATTGGTATATCAGATTTAATTAATATCACTCCAAAAGAAAATAGTAAAAAAAATATTTCTACAAGATATTATCTTTCATCAAAGAAGAATAGAAATTGCTTATATGCAGATTTTTTATACAATAATAGATATATCTTTATTATTGAAATTGAACTGGATAAATTATGGCAAGGTATATCCACATGGTTCTTTATTTCAAAAAATACTGAAGATTTTGAACTTACAGAAGTTATTATTCAAGATATAATAAGTTATTATATAGGAGAATGTAAATCATATGATGATTTAATGGAATATGTTTATATTAAATATAATTTAGTTATGTATAAAAAGGCTCATGTAAAAAAAACTGAAGAAGAATACCTATTATGCAACTGGGTTGATGATGTTATTTATAATTTAAAAAGAGAAATAGAAAACATTAAAAATATAAAAAAAGGGTGAAAAGTATAACTCTTCACCCTTTGCAACAAAGAAGATTAATCTTCTTCTCCCCAATTAAATATAACATTCATTTTAATTCCTTTTAAAATTGTTAAATTAAAAAAATACTACCTATCTCTTAATGCAACAATTGAAATACCTTCTCCTGGTAGTAACAATCCATCTGAAACGTGTAAACTTATAACCTTACCCTTTAAAACAGGGTGTATTTTATCACTAGATTTCTTATTTAAGCCTGAAAAAAATCTTAAAGTTAAATAATCTTTTGTATTTACGGAAACATTTTCATCGTGATACTGTATTGAATAATTTAGTGTTGGTCTCTTGAAAATATGAGAAAAAGATATATCATCATAAAGTGTCACTATCTTAATTTTCTTTTCTACAATTAATTTTTCTTTAAATTTAACTTTAAAAGGACTAAATGTACCATCTTTATCTTCTTGAATTTGACGTTTAACATCTTCTTGAATTCTTATGTTATCCAAGTCATCTTTATCTAAAGTTTGTTCTTTGAACTTGCCATCTCTTATTTCTTTTGAATAATCCATACTTTTACCATCACTTTTAATATTTAAATAAGTTAATTCTTGTGTTACACAACTATCTGCTAAACTTAAACTTAATGGAAAAAATCTTTTTGAAAAAATATCTATTTCGACTTCTTCTTTATTCTTTGTATTATTAATTATTTCGTACTTTATTTCATATTCAATGTTTACATAATTTTCTTTTCTTTCATTAACATAAAGTACAGAATTATAATATTGGAAAAATGTGTTAAAATCTTTATTATGATGTGTTCCTTTTGCCATTTCATAAAAGCTATCATTAATCATAGTTAGTATTCTATTCGAGTAATAATTGTTTCTATTACCATACAGCAGTCTAGATTGTATACTCTTATTAATTTGTTCTAATTCTTCATCTTTGAAATTTTCTAATGATGCAGGCTTTAAGAAAATAGTTTTTACAAAACTACTAGTAACTTCTTTTATAAATTTTTCTTTAAAAACTATTTCAAAAATTCCACCAATAATTAAAATTGAACCTAGTGCATTAGATAAATTTCTTAAAATATCAAATATTGGATGTGCATTTTCTGGAATGAGCAGATATACTATCAAAAATATCAACCCTATTATCATAAAAGCTGAACTTGCAAATTTTGAGAAAAAACTTTTTTTATTCATTAATCATTCTTAATTTAATTTAGATACTCAGATTCTATCAAAAATCATTTTGTTATTTCATTAAATTTTTTAAATAAATTCTTTAAGTGATTATATGAACTAAAAAAGTTATATCCCAAGAGCTTTGTTAAATTAGCTTGATTAACTAAAATATCTCTTTTTTTTAAATATTTTATTCCATTTAATATTTCTTCTTCACTTATCATTCTTGAAAGATAAACTATTTTAGGAGATATTTCATTAACTGATTCTTCATACCAATATGGAACTACTTTGATATCTCTAACCATTTCAAAATATGATAATTGATTTTGAGTAATATATAATTCTAATTTTTTTGGGAATTCCTCAAATATAGATAAAATTATGCTAAATAAAATATACTGTTCTTTTATTGATATTTGAGATAAAAAAGTTTTACTACTCAAAAAATATTTTTTAGAAATTTTTTTTAATATTTTATTCTCAATAGCATTAATTGTAATTTTCTTTGATGATAATATCAACTTACTGATATGAGAAATCATATCAAAAAATAAAAAAGAATATATGAAATAATCTCCTAATTGAATATAGCCTTTTTTCAAAATATTTATTAAATTACAATTAAATTTGTAATTAAGTCCCTTTTTTAGATAATTAACGCTACTATGTGACAATTTAAAACCGCAATTAGAGCAAAATTCATATACTAATTCATTATTAAACATTTTAAATAATGAAATTGGAGTTCTGCATTCAGGACATTTATCCAACAAGTAACATTTATGTTTTTCACAAAATGTTGAAAATATTACTCTATGCTCTTTTTTAATATAAGGTATTTTGTCTTCTTGCCAACATTTAGGGCAGAACCTATAATTTGTTAAAAATTTATTATTACCATTACGAATTATTTCTTCTTGTAAATATCCATCATATGATTTCATTGTCATATTTCTTAATTTTAAAAAACTAAATGATGTTTTTATACTTAATACTTGAAGAATTTCATCAGATACTGTAGCATCTATATTTGAAGTTATACTATAAATAAATTTATTTTTTGGAAAATGTAAATTCCAAAATGTTCTTGGATGAGTTTTGTGAGCATATGCGCATCTTGCAAACCATGAAGAAAAAATCTCACCTTCTAATGGTTCTGGAACAATTAAAAATCTTGATTTTTCAATCAATGGATTTTTAATTTTTTTAATCATATATCTTTTAAACTCTCATTTTTATGAACATTTTTTAAACTATTAAAATCACAATTTTTAAATTCATCAATAGTAATTTGTTCACTTCCTGTTCTTATTGCATATATTGCAGATTCTTTAAGTAAATTAATTATTTCACCAATATATCCTTCTGTTATTTCAAGTATTAATTCTGCTGCATTTTTATTCAAAATATTTGATTTCTTTTTTAAAGGCAACATACTTAAAATTGTTGCCAATAAAGTAATAAAATCTTTATTCATTTTCCATTTTGTTAAATACATAGGTCTAAATCTACTACTTATTTGGCTATTGGTACTAATGGCTCTTAAAGCATCTTTTGTACCTGATAAAACAATTGGTATTTTTAATTGATTACTTAAATTTTTAATTGTATCCATCATTGCATTTCGTTTAAGTGATGAAGCACCTAAAATGTTGTGTATTTCATCAATAATTAACATTTCAACATTCAAACTATGAAAATAATGTTCAACCAATTTCTTTTTAGCTGCTGTTGTATCTCTTTCTTTATATTCGGCATTGAGTGTACTCAATATTTCAGAATATAATCTTCCTTCTGTTACTTCTGTTGGTGCAATAATATAAATTACTGGCATTCCTGTTGCATGATATTCACTAAAATATTTTTCTCTTTGTTCTTCTATGGTACAAAGATTTAAATCATAATTCTTATGTAAAGTTTTAAATCTTTCAAGTAATGAAGTTTTTCCATTATTACTTGAACCAACTAATAAAATACTAGTAACTCTTAGTTTACCTTTCTCATATCTAATTAAATCTTCCATTTTTTGTAAAATTTCAGAAGCTGAAGGATAATCTATCCAATATGTTTTTGAAATATATTCAAATCTTTCTTCATCAGTTTTTAAAAGAATTTCTTTTGTTTCAGCTGTTAATTGAATATCATCCAAATTTAATCCTTTTTATTTCTTATGAATATCAAATAATTTAATATCTGAAAATAAATCATCTAAACTATTGTCTTTTTGAATAGGTTTATCTTCAACTTTTTTAGATTCTTTTATATCTTTCATTTTAATAGATTTTGTTTTACGCAATTTTGCTTTTCTAGTATTTGACACCGCTTCATCTTCGATTTGCTCTAGAATATAATATGCTTCAAAAATATCATTTTCATTATAATTCTCTATATTTTTTTCTTTTAAATATTTCTTTGCACTATTTAAATCCCATAAAGTCATTTCAGGTGCTTCTATTTTTTTATAATAAATTTCAAAGTACTCTTCAAGTTCAGGGTCAAAGAAATATATTTTTCTGATATTTAATGGGTCTCTTTTTATTTTGAATTTTAGTTTGTTTCCTTTTTCATCTTTTCTATTAATCCAATGACGCAATACATCTCCGTAATAATTAAGTCCATCAAGTGTTATACCATCTCTTTGAATAGTTCTATAAATTGCAGGTAATAAAGTTATTCTTATATTTTCTTTATCTTCAAGTATATCAGGTAGCTGTCCAACACCAATATTTTCATCATCTCCAAAAATTCCTATCTCATACTGTTTTGCAGGAGTATTATTAATACCTAAATGAATTTTATTATGATACTTGATAAAATATTGTGTTAACCATCGAATTAGTTCTTTTAAACTAAATGATGCTTTTTTTACAGAATCATATCCATCTCTATCTTTTATATTTGAACCAGTTGTTCCTGGTAAATTGTGCACTTCATTTTTTAGTGTCGAGAAAAAACGTTCAATATGAGAACCAAATTGAGGTTCCCCTACAGGTCTTTTAACCAATGTTATATTTAATTCAGAGCAAACTCTTTCCATATCTAATCCAACTAGCTCAGCACCATTATCAACATGAATTATTCTAGGTATTCCATAAATACTCCATTCCCCTTCAATATTTTGCTCTTTTAAAAATTCATTTTTAGGTAAAAAAGTATTGTATAGACACTGGTTTACACTAAAATAACCCGTTGAATGCAATGATAAGTAAAATCCAGCAATCATTCTTGAATAAACATCAATTGCTAAAGTAAGAGTTGGTCTTCCAATAGGTCTTCTATATTTTTCGTCAACTAATATTATATCTAATGGTGTATGGTCAATTTGAATTACATCCATAGGACATAAGCCATCAGGAAATTGTCCTTCAAAATTACCAAATTCCCTATTTGCTCTGCGAGAACTATGTCTTCTTTTGAGAGCCAATTTTGGGTCAATTTTTTTGATTCTATTTCTTATTGTATTTTCATGAGGAAATTCTACATTTTCAGCTTGACATTGTTGTTTTATTTTTCTAAATATTTTATTTAAACTATATCTTTGTTTATTTAAATATAACTCTTCAATTGTATTTACAATAATTAATTCAACATTAGGATCTAATCTACTTCCTTTTTTACCCCTATTTTTTGTATTTGGTACCAATGAACTTTTTTGTTCATTTTCTTCATATTGTTTAATCCATCGATAAACTGTAGTATATGCAATATTATGTTCTTTTGCTAAATCTATAACTTCTTGCTTTGTTCTGCTTACAAAAAGTAAATCTTTTATTATTTCGTATCGTTTTTCTGCTATTGCCCATTCTTCATCAGTAATATTATCAAGTAAAATAATCTTTTTATTTTCTTCTGATGATAGTTCTGAAATAAGTACTTCAAATTGAATATCTGGATTTTTTATAGATTGAATTCGTACAGAGTAAAAATCAATTATTTTTATAATAATATATTGTTCATTTTGGTAAAAAACTTTTTCATTTTTTTTGATTTTTAATTTACTCATTTTAATCCTTTGGGATTAATTATTGAAGCCATTGTAATTTTTTTTGTAAAATCTACACATCTAGGATTATTAAATACCAAGTTCCAAATATGTGGAATATATTTTAACCTATCAAATTGATTATTTGTTATTCTATCTAATAATTCTTTTATTTGTATCTGTATATTTAATTTCAAAAGTTCATTTTTGATTTTATCTTCTATTTCTTTATTTTCTTTAATAAATGCGAAATTGTATATTATTTTTATATTATCCATATAAATTTTATCGATATTTGCATCTGTAAAAATAAATAATTCTAAATTTTTTTCTTTTTTGATTTTTTGTTTTTGTAATTCGATTTTTTCTTGAAGTTCTCTATCGTTTTGTATTTTAAATATTGGTTTTACTTCAAATACTTTTTGTGTACCATCAATATAATTTACTAATGCATCAGGAGTATATCTTCTTTTTTTATCTTGATATATATAATAAATATTAAAAGGTTGTTCTTGATAACTTGTAACAGTTTTATCAAATTCAAGCAATAAATAAAAATCATGCTCTAGTTTTGATTCAAAATTTATTTGTCTTTTATTTTTATAACTTGAGAAATATCCTGTTACAGAAATATGACTTTTTTTTATTTTTCTTATCAAATTTATTAACCTTTTAAGAAATTAAAATAAAATTAATTTTATTATATAATACCTATAATTTTATAATATTATAAGATAACTAAATATCATTATGAAAATATGTTTATACAATAAATTATAAGGACAAAAATGAGTAAAGAATTTACACTAATACCAGGTGGAACTGATATATATCATGCAAATAAATATGTAGAAATCACAAAAAATTCAGAAATATATTTGTATAAACATACTCCTAGATCAACAAGTAAATATTTTGGGTATTGTACGGGAGGATGTAATTTAAAAGTTTTTCTTTCCAAACCTACTTCAATAGGTGGGGATTATTTTTTTAAACATGTTAAAGGATATTATACACATATTGAACATCATCGTATGCTTTCTTGTAAATATTATGAACCAAGCAGAGGAAGTTCAGAGCAACCTGTTAAACTATCACCAATATACTTAGATGAGATAATAAAATTTATTAAGGAAAATAGTTATTGGATTTTTAAATATATAAATGCTTATATTATTAAAGATTTAGGAACAATGAGCAGTGATTATTATATACAGATTATCAAAAATATTTTTGTTGAAAATATTAATAATCTTTCAACTTCAGATAGAATTTCAACTAAATTATTGCCTTATAATATCCTTGAATTAATGTTCGGGAATGGTAAAATAAATTACAAAAATATTAAACCACAAACAATAAACTTTTCTAAGCTAATAGCTAAATTATCTACTAATGGTATAAAATATTTTGATTATATTCTATTCATTTTAAAAGGAAATAATTTATTAAGAGATGTATTAGGTCTTGAAGTAATACAATCAAAAGAATATGGAAGAGATTTAATAAAACCCAAAACATTAATGAAAATAGAAATACCAATCCATATAAATGAACTATCAGTATATATTAGTAAAAATAAAACAAAGGATGTAGAATTATTTTTACTATCAGATAATGAAATTAAATATAAATATGAACCAAAACAAGCTAATATTATTATTGAAAATAAGATTAGATATAACAAAATTGTTAATGAAATAGAAAGTTTGTTTTTTAGTAAATAAACTAAATTGTTGAGACGCATGCACTTGGCCACACAAATGCATAAACATTTGGCCAGTTGAATAGTTAAAAAGTATTCTTGGTGTATTGTAACATAAGTGGCCAAATGTTTTTATTTTTTTGCTAAATATTCT
>NZ_JBAZAH010000014.1:0-36160 GCF_041672065.1 Aliarcobacter sp.
ATTAAAGTTTCTTTTTATAATAATATCGATATTAATTATCAAAAGGAGCAGTTATGTCTGTATTAGTTATAGGAGCTGATGATATCTCACAAATAAAAGAGATGTTTTTAAATCTTGGTGTAAAAAATGTTAGTCACTGGGATGCAAGAAAAAAATCAAGTGCTCCCAAAAAAGTCCTACCACAAAATTTAGATTGTATAGTTATGATTACATCATTTCTAAATCACAACACTATGTATAAATATAAAACTCAAGCAAAAAAGAGAAATATTCCTTTTATATGTTCAAAAAGATCAACATCTTGTGTATATGAAGAGTACATAAAAGTTATGGGAATAAAAGATTGTAGTGAATGCTACGCAAACTGCTCAAGAAAAGATAAATAAGCTATCTTTTCTTTTTAAATAGAGATATAAATTTTGATAAAAGTAGATATATTTTTGATTTAAAACTTCTATTTTTATTCTGTTTGTTTAGATATTCAACAATTTTTGTATGTCCAAACATTGAAGCAAATGTTATAGCAGTTGTACCCATTCCACTATTTTCATTAATATTTGCACCAGCTTCAACTAAAATTTTTACAATATCAAAATAACCTTTGAAACAAACACCAGCAAGTGGTGTTTGTCCTCTATCATTTTTTCTATCTACTTCTGCTTTATATTCTAATAACATCTTAGTAGTTTCAAAATTTCCATTATATGAAGCTAACATCAAAAGAGTATTGCCTTTGTGATCTGTTAGATTAACACTCATTCCAGCATCAAGCATAGCTTTTAAATCTTGCGTTTTACCAACTCTTGCAAAATCAAGTGCTAAAACTTGTAGCTCTTCATATCGCTTTAACTCTTCTTGTGAAACTTCCATATAAAAACCTATATTCCTAAAGCTTTTTTAACACCAGCTGCATAATCTGGATGTACTTTTTCAAAAAGTGCAATTTGTCTATCAATAATATCTCTTGGAACACCAGCCATTGCATCTTTTATATTTGAAAATAGTTGCTCTTTTTGATTATTACTCATAAGTAAAAATAGTGCTCTTGGCTGTGAGAAATCATCATTTCCAACTCTATGATCATATCTCTTTGCAATATCACCAACAGCTAAATCTGGCTCTAAATAACTTTTATCTTCAACTGCTCCATCAAAGCTATTTGGCTCATAAAATGCCTTTGTAGGCTCTTTTATATCAAAATTCATACTTCCATCAAGATTATATGTATTTACCTCAACTATTGGTCTATTTACAGGTAACATCTCATAGTGTGTTCCAACTCTATATCTTTGAGCATCTGGATATGAGAAAATTCTTGCTTGTAGCATCTTATCAGGAGAATAAGAGATTCCAGGAACTATATTTGATGGGCTAAATGAAGCTTGTTCAACTTGTTGGAAATAATTTTTAGGATTTTCATTTAAAGTCATAGTTCCAACTTTAATCATTGGATAATCACCATGAGGCCATACTTTTGTTAAATCAAATGGATTAAATGAACATTTTTTTGCTTCTTCTTCACTCATTATTTGAATCTCAAAACTCCATTTTGGAAAATTCCCTTTTTCAATATTTTCAAACAAATCTCTTTGATTTGATTCTCTATCTTTTCCAACTATGGCTTCTGCTTCTTTATTTGTTAAAGTCTCTATTCCTTGAAGAGTTTTGAAGTGAAATTTAACCCAAAATCTCTCATTTTTTGAGTTGATTAAACTATATGTATGAGAACCATATCCATTTATATTTCTAAATGATTTAGGCAATCCTCTATCTGACATTAGAATTGTAACTTGATGAAGAGATTCAGGGCTTAAGCTCCAAAAATCCCACATTGCAGTGTTACTTCTTAAGTTTGTTTGTGGATCTCTTTTTTGAGTATGAATAAAATCAGGGAATTTATATGCATCTCGTACGAAAAATACTGGTGTATTATTACCAACTAAATCCCAATTTCCCTCTTTTGTATAAAATTTAAGTGCAAAACCTCTTACATCTCTTTCAGCATCAGCAGCACCTCTCTCACCTGCAACTGTTGAAAATCTTAAAAGTAGTTTTGTTTTCTCACCTTTTTGTAAAACTTTTGCTTTTGTATATTTTGAAATATCTTCTGTTATTTCAAGAACTCCAAAAGCTCCACTTCCTTTTGCATGAACAACACGCTCAGGGATTCGTTCTCTATTTTGATGTGCTAATTTTTGAATTAATTGATAATCTTGTAATAAAACAGGACCTCTTTCACCTGCTGTTAAAGAGTTTTGGTTATCAGCTATTGGATTTCCACCTGTTGTTGTCATTGTTTTTTTCATATTTACTCTCCTTAGTTTAATGGAAAAAAATTTTCCTTTAGCTAAAATATTATTGACTTAAAGCTTAAAGAAACTTAAATTTATATATATTTTCATAATTAAATATTTTTTAATAAATTTATAAAAAAGGTAATAAAATGAATTTTAAAATTTCACAAGCACAATTTGGAGTAAGACCTCCTGTTACAAAACCAGATCCAAAAGTATTAGATTTTTTAGGTGAAAATGGTATGAGAGAGATTATCTCAAGACACTACGATTTACTAAGAGTAAGCAAAATAAAAGATATGTTTCCACAAGATGATGCAGAGTTTGAACAAGCAAAAATAAATTCAGCTGATTTTTTTATTCAAATTTGTGGAGGAGTTGACTATTTTAATCAACACAGAGGAAATCCTATGATGGTAAAAAGACACGCTCCTTTTAAAATAACTCCAAATGCAAGAGTTGTTTGGCTTGAGTGCTATATTGAAATCCTAAAAGATTTAGATATGCCAGATGATTTAAAACAATCATTTTGGAACTATTTAGATATATTCTCAATGTGGATGATAAATAGTAATGAATAGAAAATAAGCCAAAAAAAGGCTTATTTGAGTACAATTTCCAAAAAATTTGGAAGTGAAAATTGAGTATTCAAACAAAAGGTATTTTATTAGCTGTTATCTCAGCAATTTGCTATGGAACAAACCCTTTGGGGGCACTATTTTTATATGAAGAGGGATTAAATGTAAACTCTGTAATATTTTATAGATTTGCTTTTGCTACTCTTTTCTTAGCTATTTTTATGCTAATTCAAAAAAGATCTTTTTTTGTAACATTTAAAGAGTTACTAATTTTAATCTTTCTTGGATTGCTTTTTGGTATATCTTCAATATCTCTATTTAGCTCATTTTTATATATGGATGCTGGATTAGCTTCAACTATTTTATTTGTATATCCAATATTTGTAGCAATATTAATGGCTATTTTTTTTAAAGAAAAGAGCTCTATAATAACTATTTTATCAATATCTTTAGCAATTATAGGAGTTTTGTTTTTAAGTGGAAGCGATGAAGCAAATGTTAGTAAAATTGGAATAATTTTGGTTTTAACATCATCACTTTGTTATGCTATTTATATAGTTATTATAAATCAATATCTAAAATTAACAGCTTTGAAAGTTACACTCTACTCAATGCTATTTTGCACTATTACGATTTTTATCCACTCACTATTTACTCAAAGTTCAAATATAATGCCTCTTGAAAACTTTAGTATGTGGTTTTATTCAATATTTTTAGCTCTTGTTCCAACAATCATCTCTTTACTTTTTTTGATAAAAGCAATACAGATTATAGGCTCAACAAGTGCATCAATTCTTGGTGCTTTAGAGCCTTTAACAGCTGTTTTAATAGGAGTTCTTATATTTAATGAAATAATTACTTTTTGGTTAATTATTGGAATAGTTTTAATTCTTTTAGCAGTTGTTATGATTATTTTAAAAAGTATTTTAGAAAAAATCTTTTTTCTAAAATATAAATAGAGAGTTTTAGCTCTCTATTTTGCTGGAATTGAAGTTTTCTCTTCTATTTGTTTTGCAGTTTTATTTGCTGGTTCTTGTAAATATGCAAAAATTGCACCTAAAACAAGAAGTAAAATAACAATCAATCTTACAGTGTTTCTTTTTTGTTTTGATTCATTTCCATTATAGTCATCAATTTTTTCTAAACTCGGTTCACCTTTGTTTTTTGCCATGGTATCTCCTTTTAATTATTTAGCAACTATTCTACCCACTTTTGCTTTTAAAATCACATTTATGTTTTTTTTAGTAAATTAATTGCTGGAGTCATTTAAGAAAAACTCCTCTTTTAAAACTTCTACACCATTTATCAAAATTCCTATAAAATGAGTTCCAATATAGTGTTTTCTAGTTGTCATATTTTTAAAGCTCTGTTTTTTTTGAAATCTTTTTTTTGTTGATTCTATACTATTTTGACTTATCATAAAAACTTTTTTATTATGATTACTGTTTGATTTTAAATAATAAATAACATATTCAACTCTTATATTTCCAATAGGTTCATCTGAATTTATCTCAAATGAAAAATTAAAATCTTCATTCAAAAATATAGTTTTATCACAACAAAAATTTGTGAGATTTATATGATGAGATTTATCAAAATTAAATAAATCTAATACCTCTTTATCTCCTTTTTTCAAAAGCGTACGAGAGCCGTGTTTACAAATCCAATCAAGATTTTTTGAAATATTTAAAT
Source organism: Aliarcobacter sp. (assembly GCF_041672065.1). Lineage (NCBI taxonomy): Bacteria > Pseudomonadati > Campylobacterota > Epsilonproteobacteria > Campylobacterales > Arcobacteraceae > Aliarcobacter > Aliarcobacter sp. Next base: position 4,565 of record NZ_JBAZAH010000014.1, read on the forward strand.
TATTTTTTACAAACTCTACTACCATTTTTGGATTATCTTTTGATATATCATTTAAACTATTTGCTACACTTTTTTGAACATATTTTGAAGAGTCATTTTTAAGTAACTCAATTATCTCAAATACTTTTTGTGGATTTTTCTTAAAATTTGGCAAAGCAACAGCCCAAGGAAGTCTAGGTCTGCAACCCTCACTTGCAAGCCTTCTTATATGTTCATTTTGTGATTTTGCCCAAATTTTCATCTGATTTATAGTTTTATCTTCATACTTAATTATAAATTGCCTTATTGCAAACTCACTACTTGAATCTATTGTAAAAAGTTCCAAAGCTTTCATTGAAACTTCAAAATCATCAAGTCCAAAAACCTCAACAAAATCTTGAAAAATCATAGCTTCCAAAGCTTTGAAATCTTTTTTTACTGCTGTTAAAATCTCAATTTGCTCTTTATACGAAAATGGTAAAAACTCATACAAAGTTTTTGAAATATGTCGCATTCTTTGTTTTAGTTCAAAATTTTCCCAAGCATTTGTAAAAATAGCTTTTTTAAACTCATCTTTTTTAAACTCTTTGTAACTATTTTGTAAACTATTTGATAATTTTTTTATAAACTCTTGTGAGTATAAATTTTTTAGTTGTTCTGCCATTTTTAATCTCTAATATTTAATTTTATTTCATTTTATCATAGTTTGGATATACTCCTTTTCTATTTTGAATATTCAGGCTTAAGGTTTAAGCAACAAAGATATTTTCCAAATCTCTTCTTTGTACACTTATCCAATTTCTATTAAAAATAAGTAAACAGCTATTTAGTAGTGTTGTTTTAGCAATTGGAAGAGCTGTTGAAGATACTGCTGTTATTATGATGACAGGAGCTGTTGCAATGGGTGGAATTCCAAACTCACTATTGGAAAAATATGAGGCTATTCCATTTTTTATATTTTATGTATCTTCACAATATCAAGATATTTATGAACTAAATAAAGGTTATGTAGCTGCTATGATACTTCTTTTTGTATCACTTAGCCTGTTTATTTTTGCATTTATTTTACAAAAAATAGCTATTAGAAGGAGTCAAAAACTTGAGTAAAAATATTTTAAAAATAGAGAATTTAAATCTTTACTATGATAAAAAGCAGGTTTTAAAAGATTTAAACTTGAATATAGAAAAAAACTCAATCACAGCAATAAGTGGTCCAAGTGGAATTGGAAAAAGCTCTTTGCTTCTTGTGTTAAATCAGATGATAAAAGAGTATGAAAATGCAAGTTTTAGTGGAAAAGTATATTTTAATGATGATAATAAAGATATTGATATTACAACTTTATCAAACAAAGAGCTACCAAATCTTAGAAAAAAAATTGTATATGTAAGCCAACATCCAGATATTTTGCCATTCTCTATTTTTGAGAATTTATATTTTCCTCTAAAACTTCAAAAAATAAAAAAAGATGATGCAAAAAAGTTAATAACAGAGGTATTAAAAATCGAAAATTTGATTTTAGAGTTAAAAAAAAGTTGTACAATAGTTATAATATCGCACTTTAAATCTCAAATATTAAATGTAGCAGACTCAATTTTTAAAATAGAATAAAAAATATTTTGTTAAATTAGACTAAAAGCTTGCTATTAAATTTTTATTCAGTTACAATGCAATTTCTTGAAGATGATTTAGGGTTTTTGACTACATCTTTTGTTTGCTTTTATTGATAACTACAGATTAATACTAAATAAACTTAATACAAATTAAAACTCCTTTAGACTTTATAGATTACTTTAAAAAAGTAAAAAAATTAATTAAAAGGAAATGCCATGGCAGATCAAAACATTGGAACAGTAAAATGGTTCAACTCAGAAAAAGGTTTTGGATTTATCCAAATAGAGAACGAAAATAAAGATTTCTTTGTTCACCACAGTGAAATTCAAAGTTCAGGATATGGAAGAGTATCTTTAGACGAAGGTCAAAGAGTATCTTTTGAAATCGGAAGAAATGAAAAAGGTCCTCAAGCAAAGAATGTTAGAGCAATCTAAATTTTTTGAGGAAAATCAGATTTAAATACCAAACAATAGAGTTTGGGAAAAATGATATTCATTTAAAAACACTAAGAGACAGGCAAGAGTTTAATGATGATGACAAAGTAGCAGAGAAATTAGGTATTTCTAATGCTACTTGGTCACTATTTGGAGTCGTCTGGCCATCTAGTGAAGTTTTAGCAAATTTTATCTACAACTATGACTTTAAAGATAAAAGAATTTTAGAAGTTGGTTGTGGTATTGGACTATCAAGTTTAATTTTAAACCGCCTAAACGCAGATATAACAGCAACAGATTATCACCCTGAAGTAGAAAAATATCTCTTAGAAAACACAAAACTAAATCAAGATAAAAAAATTCCATTTGTAAGAGTTGATTGGGACGATGAGTACAATGACAAACTTGGGAAATTTGACTTAATAATTGGTAGCGATTTACTATATGAAAGAGATCACGCCAAACTTCTGTCAATATTTTTAAATTCTCATGCAAAATTAAATTGTAAAATCATCTTAGTAAACCCAAATAGAGGGCATCAAGCAAAATTTACAAATAAAATGGCTGAATATGGATTTTCATGTACTTCACATGAAGTTCAAAAAACAGAGTATTTGGATGAGCCATACAAAGGTAAAATATTTAAATATTCAAGAAATTATAAAGGAGAACAATGTCAATAACAAATATAAGCAAAAATATAAAAGAGTTAGTTTTACTAAGACTTATACAAAATGGAGAATCTTTAATAGATGCATCTTCAAAAGCTGGTTTATGTATAAAACTTTCAAAAAATTATTTAAATATAAAATAATAAATATTTAATCTAACAATTTTACAAATAAAACTTCAAATTAACTTTACTATTGTTTTAAATATCTTATAATCTCCAAAATAAAAAATGGAGACTTTTATGAGATATAGAAACTTAAAAGATGATATAGAAATTTTAGAGTTGGGACTTCCTCCAAAAAAAAATGATGGATTTCTAGGAAGCAAAGTTGATCCAAAAGAGGCTAGCTTAATTTTAATTCCAGTTCCTTGGGAAGCAACTGTATCTTTTTCAGATGGGACCGCAAAAGCACCAGATGCAATAAAAGAAGCAAGTCATCAACTAGATGCTGAAACTTACCACTACATAAAACCTTACAGTGCTGGAATAGCTATGCTTGAAACAGATAAGCATCTTTTAAAACTTAGTAATAAAACTAGAAAAAAAGCTATAAAGGTAATTGAAGCATTAGAAAACGACGAGAGCGATAAAAAATCTCTGAAATTTGTAAACAATGTTTCTAATGCACTAAATAGTTATGTATATGATGAATCAATTAAAAGAATTAAGAAAAACAAATTTGTAGCCGTTGTTGGTGGGGATCACTCTTCTCCTTACGGTCTTATAAAAGCTTTAAATGATAGTTCTAAAGAGGATTTTGGAATAGTTCATGTAGATGCTCATCACGATTTAAGAGAGGCTTATGAAGGATTTACTTACTCTCATGCTTCAATTTTTTACAATGTAATGAAAGATTGCCCAAAAGTATCAAAGCTTGTTCAAATAGGAATTAGAGATTATAGCAAAGAAGAAGCTAATAGAATGAAGGATTATAAAGATAGAGGAGCTTGTTTATACGATACTTTAATGCAATTGGAACTTGCTAGTGGAAAATCACTTGAAGATGTTTTTACTCCTTATATAAATCAACTTCCACAAAATGTATATCTATCTATTGATATTGATGGTTTAGAGCCACTTAATTGCCCAAATACAGGAACTCCAGTTCCTGGAGGATTAAGATATGGAGAACTTGAACACCTTATTTTTATGATTGTAAAAAGTGGTAGAAAAATTATTGGTTTTGATTTATGTGAAGTTGGAAGTAGTGAAAATGGTTGGGATGCAAATGTTGGAGCTAGAGTTTTATATCAACTTTGTGGAGCATTGTTAGCTAGTCAAGGAAAAATAGAATATAGATAAAAGTATGGAAAATCCATACTTTTAAAACTTATGCTAATTTACTAGCAACTACTTCCCAGTTTACAAGTTTCCAGAAATTTTCTAAAAATTTTGGTCTTGCATTTCTTGTATCAATATAGTAAGCATGTTCCCAAACATCACATGTTAAAACTGGAGTTAAACCATCAGTGATAGGACATCCAGCATTTGAAGTTGTAACGATTTTTAAAGCACCACTTGCATCTTTTACTAACCAAGCCCATCCTGAACCAAATTGTCCTATAGCTTTAGCTGTAAACTCCTCTTTAAATTTTTCAACGCTTCCAAAAGCTTTTGTTAAAGCTGCTTCAACAGAAGCTGGAATTGATCCTTGAGTTGGAGTTAAACCATTAAAGAAGAAGTCATGGTTAAATACTTGAGCAGCATTATTAAATAATCCACCTTCAGAATTTTTAATAATATCTTCAAGACTCATATCTTCAAATTTTGTACCAGCGATTAGGTTATTTAAATTTGTAACATAAGTATTGTGGTGTTTTCCATGATGATATTCTAAAGTCTCATCAGACATTAGTGGCGCTAAACTTGCATATGGTAATTTCATTAATTCGTGTTTCATAATAATTCCTTTTTAATAAATTTGAACTTTAGAGGATACAATATTTTATCTTTGTTTATAGTTAAAATTATTTTTATCCATATTGATATGGTTTTATATCAAATTCACCTAAAACAGAGTAGATATGGTCAAAAATATCTGATTGAATATTTTCATAATCTACCCAAACTGTTGTAGATGTAAAACAGTAAATCTCTAAAGGTATTCCATACTCATTTGGAGATAGTTGTCGCACCATTATTGTCATATCTTTATTTATATTTGGATGATTTTTTAAATATGTCAAAATATACGCTCTTAAAGTTCCAATATTTGTAAGTCTTCTTCCATTTATAGATACACTTAAATCAAATTTATTTGATTCGTTATAACTTTTTATCTCATTTACTTTCTCTTTTAAATATGGGGCTAATAGATTTGCTTTTTCAAGCCTTTGTATATCATCTTCACTCAAAAATTTAATACTATGAAGATCTATCTTAATTGCTCTTTTTATTCTTCTTCCACCTGATTCTCTCATTCCTCGCCAGTTTTTAAAAGAGTCAGATACAAGCGCATAAGTTGGAATCGTTGTGATTGTTTTATCAAAGTTTCTAACCTTTACAACATTTAAACCAATATCTATAACATCTCCATCAGCACCATATTTTGGCATCTCTATCCAATCTCCAAGCTGAACCATTTTATTAGTTGATAGTTGTAATCCTGCACTAAATCCTAAAATTGTATCTTTAAATACCAACATTAAAACAGCAGACATTGCTCCAAGACCACTTAAAATAGCAACTGGAGATTTATCTGCTAAAATAGCAACAATATAAATAACACAAACAATTCCAAAAACTAATTTTACACCTTGAATAACTGTTCTCATAGCAAAAAATGGTGTTTGTGTTGCTAAGTGAAGTGAACTAAATATTTTATCAATAATTGAATAAATCACCAACAAAGTAAAAATAGATATCCAAACCAGTGATAAAGTCATTAAAGTTTCATAAATATAACCACTTTCAACCCAAATTTTTGTCTGCCAATTTACAACTAAACCTTGAAATAGAAGTGATAATCTTTGGTATAAATTCTCTTCTAAAAGAGTAGATGTTATTAAATTTTGTTTTCTTTGATTAAATTTTATAATCGCTTTTAAAATAATTTTATGTAGTAATATATGAATAATAAGTGCTGTTATAGAGATAATTATTAAAATAGCTATGCTCATTACCAAAAATGTTGGTTCTATTCCAAAATCTCTTAAAAAATCTACTAAATATTTTTTCATTTTTTCTCCTAAAGGTAGTATTAAATATAAAGCCTTTAGGCTTTATATTTTAAGCAAATGCTGGTTCTAAGAAAGGAATAATCTGTTTTTTTCTACTTAAACATCCATCTAACCAAACTTTTCCATCTTCAAGTTTACAATTAAATGCTTTTTCAAAAATTGAAGTATCATTTGATGCAACCAATACTTCACTTCCCTCTTTCATAATATCAGTTAATAAAAGTGCAACTGTATGAAGATTTTGTTCATCTTTTACTTTTTTTATATCTGCCATTAAATCATCTTTGATTTTATCAAATACAGATCCATCTACAACTTCAAGTTGCCCTACTCCCACTTTAGATCCATGCATATCAAAGTTTTTGTAATCTCTCATTACTAAATCTCTTATTGGTGTACCTTCAACTTCAGATTTAACTTTAAACATCTCCATACCAAGTGCACCAAAATCTTCAATTCCACAAATTTTTGATAACTCTTTAACAACTTGAATATCAAGTGGTGTACAAGTTGGTGATTTAAAAATTACTGTATCACTTAAAATTGCACACATCATAATAGCAGCAATATTTGCAGGTATTTCAACTTTATGATAATCATACATCTCTTTTACAATAGTATTTGTACAACCAACTGGTCTAATCCAGCACTCTAATGGAGCTGAAGTTGTAATATCACCAAGTTTGTGATGATCAACAATTCCAACAACTGTTGTTTTATCTAAATCTTGTGGAGCTTGAGCAATATCTGAATAATCTGTAATAAAAAGCTCATCACCTGCAAATGAAGTTTTTAAAACTGGCGCTTCAAATCCAAACTTATCTAAAATAAATTTTGTCTCTGGATTTAACTCTCCTTGTCGTGCAGGAGTTGCTGCTCTTCCAATTTTATTTAATAGATATGCTAAAGAGATAGCCGAACAAACTGAATCAGAATCTGGAATAATATGTCCACATGTATATAATGCCATAGGTTGTATCCTTTTTTTTATATTTTTTAATTTTAAGGCTAGATTTTATCTAAAAAGAGGTAAATTTCTTTTAAAATTAAAACTTTAATAATTTTAGACAGATTAATTTAACTATTTGTAATAAAAAGGAGTATTTTGAAACTTAATGTAAACTCTTTATGCCCTTGTAGAAGTTTAAAAAAATATAAAAAGTGCTGTAAAATTTTTCATGATAATATAAAAAACCCTTCAAACGCTTTAGAGCTTATGAAATCAAGATTTAGTGCCTTTGCTTTTTGTAAAAGTGATTATATTATAAAAACAACTCATCAAAAAAACTGCGATTTTTCTTTAGATACTTTTTCATGGAGAGATGATATTGAGCAATTTTGTAAAAATACATATTTTGAAAAATTAGAGATTTTAAATTTTATAGATAGTGAAATTGAAAGCTTTGTAACATTTAAAGCTACTTTATTTCAGAATAAAAAAGATATCTCTTTTATAGAAAAAAGTAGATTTTTAAAAGAGAGTAATATTTGGTTTTATGTAGATGGAGAGTTTTTGATATAGATTAATATTTAAATATTAATCTATATTAATTTTATTTATCTCATCCTTTTCATCAAACTCTTTTGTATTTACATTTTCTATTATTACTTGTGATATATCATTCACACTTATTGCAATTTCATTTGTTTTTGAAGCTATTGAAGCATTTTGCTGAGTTTGAATATCCAAGCTATTTATTGCATTTGTAATTTGTTCAATCCCTAATTGTTGCTCCTTTGATGAGTGTGCAACATTTTCCAAAATATCTAAAGTTTTTGTAATATTCTCATTTAATTCTCTATAATCCTCTATCATACTATTTGCTATATCTCTTCCTTGATGTGATTTAGAAGTTGCAATTTCAACAATATTTTTTATTTCTTTAGCAGCTTCAGAACTTCTATTTGCAAGATTTCTTACTTCTTGTGCTACAACTGCAAAACTTTTTCCAGCTTCACCAGCAGTTGCTGCTTCAACTGCTGCATTTAAGCTTAAGATATTTGTTTGAAATGCAATTTGATCAATCACTTCAATAGCTTCATTTATTGAGCTAACTTGAGTATTAATCTCATCCATTGATTGATTTGTTTCATTAGCTAATAATTCACCTTTTTTCACAGAATCTCTTAATATTTGAGCATTTTTAGACATTAAAACTACATTATCTACATTTGAATTAACTGTACTCATAATCTCTTCCAATGCAGCTGCAGTCTCTTCAAGTGAAACGGCAGCTTTATTTGAAGAAACATTTAAAGTATCCACATTTTTTAATAAATTACTAGCACTACTATTTAAGATATTTCCATTAGCTTTATTCTCTTTTAACATTTCAATAATTGTTTGTCTTAAAATACCAATTTTACAAATAAGTTGTTCTACTGTACTATTTTTAGCTACACTAGAAATATCTAATTTTTTTATGTAATTCATTGATATATAACCATCTAAAGTTTGATTTATCTCTTCAAAATTTAACTTCAAATTCTTTAATCCAGAATTTATTGTATCTTTTAGATGTAATAATGTTTTTGTAGTAGAATTTACTTTTATATTTTGATTAAAATAACCAAGTTCTATTTTAGACATAACTTCTTGAACATCATTTAGAAACTCTCTATCACTTTCTAAAGTTTGTTTTACTGATGAAATACCTTCATTTATCTTATTTGCCATCATATGAAATTCATCTGCTGTATCTATTTTTATATCTTCAATATTATTACTATTTCCTTTTAAATATTCAAAGAAATTTATAACTCCTTCTTGAAGTTTTGGAAGTGGAGTTAAAGATCTATTTAAAATATATATAAATCCTACTATTGTTAAAACCAGGAAAAATATTGATATTAAAAAAAATTTAATTAAATCATCATATATTGTTGAAAAAGCTTTTTGCTTATTTATTTGAAGAACCAATGACCAAGAACTTGTAGGAATTGTGGCTATTGAAACTAAAGTCTCTTCTCCATTTAAGTTTATCTCTGCAAAGTTTTGTTTAGTATTTTGTAACTTCTTAAAAACTTGACTCTCTTTTCCTATTAAATTTTCATTCTTATGAACTAAATAATTTCCATCTTTATCTACTAAATAAGCAAAACCTTCTGAACCTAAATCTATATTTAAAACACTGTTTACAATATCTTCTAATAGTAAATCAGAACTTACAACTCCAACTAAATTCATTATCTATATTTATAATTGGCGAATATATAGAAATAGCTAATTTATTTGTAGCACTATCAATATATGGTTTTGTAAATCCTGATTTTAATAAAGCCTTAGCATCTTTATACCAAGGTCTTGTTCTGGAATCATAATTATCAATTTTTGGTGAACTATCTTTTCCACTCCATCTTGTCATCAGTCCATCATCCTCATAACCAATATAAACAGATGAAAACCCACCTGTTTCTTTTGATAAATTTGAAATAGTTCTTATTTTTTCTAGTTCACTATCTTTATCAAATATTACTATTTTATCTGACATTGAACTTATTAAATTTTTTCTAAATTTTAAAAATTCATCAATAATATGAGCTTCTCTTGAAACAACTCCTATCTCTTTCTCTTTTATATTTTTATAGCTTATTTCATAACTATTAGATAAATTAAAGTATCCCAATATAATATATGAAATAGCGATTACGACAACAACTGGTACAAATATCTTAGCCTTTAAATTCATTCTCCCCCCCCCCTAGATTTTATTGATTTATTATAAAATAATCATCTAATGACAATCTTATTTTATAAAACTAATATAGAAAATAATTTACCTTTTATAAATTTCATTATTAATATTTCTTTCAATCTTTATTCTAATATTATGTAAATCAAATAATATATCTTTAAAAAGTCTATTATCAGCTTTATTATCTACTTTTTGTTTATTTTTACTTGACATATTTTCAAGCTTGAAAATAAACTTTTTTAAATTTTTATATGCTTTATTTGTTACCATTATATATACCTTTTTTAATTTATTTATCCTATAGGATAAAGACTTATGAAAATTATCTTATTAAAGTTTAATATTTATTTAACCTATAGGATAATTTTTTGTTAGATGTAGATTTTAGTAACAGTACAAAAGAAGAGATAGATAATTTTTATAAAACAATTTCTAATAATGTGAGAAAACATAGACTAGAAAAAGGGTTATCTCAAGAAAAAATAGCACTTGATATAGGTATAAAATCAATAGCTTTTTATTCTAATTGCGAGAATAATAAATATAATAAAATTTAATTTAGAGCATCTATATAAGATTGCAAAAGCTCTAAATATTAGAATAGAAGAGTTATTTAGTTATTAAAATTAAATATTTAAGAACTTCCCTAACTCTCTATTTTTTATAATTTTTTTATAGTTTTTTACACTTCCATGCATTGATATATAGATACCATTTTCACAATTTGAGTTTAAAAAGCCAATTGCTTGTGAAAAATTCAGAGTTGCTTCTATTTTGTTTATAGAAATTGGAAGCATAGCTCCTGTTAAAATTATAGTTTTATCTTTTATCTTTTCATCTAAATATTTTGCCGTTAAATCCATAGTATCTGTTCCATGAACTATAATAATATTTTCATTTTTAATGTTTTTTATAGTTTTTACTATAAGTTCTCTATCAACATCACTCATCTCTAAACTATCTTTAGAGATGATATTTAAAACATCAAAATTTATGTTATAGCAGTAACTTATAATATCATCTAAAGCAATGCTATCATTTGGAACTTCTAACTCTCCAGTTATAGGATTGTACCTTTTATTAAAAGTACCTCCTGTGTTTATAACTGTGATTTTAGATTTTGTCATAGTTGTGAACCATATTTTTTGGTTGAAGAAGTTCTTCTAACTCCTCTTTTGTAAACAGTTTTTGCTCCAACAAAATATCATAAACTCTTTTTCCAGTTTTTAAAGCCTCTTTTGCAACAGCAGAGCTTTTTTCATATCCTAAGATTGGATTTAATGAAGTTACCAAAGTAGCAGAATTTAAAACATTATTCATACAAACTTCAGGATTTGCTGTAATTCCTTTGATACACTTTTCAGCTAAACTCTCAAATGCTCTTCTCATCATATTTATAGAGATAAATAGTTTATATGCAATAATTGGCTCAAATACATTTAGTTGAAGTTGTCCATGCTCGCTTGCCATTGATATTGTAACATCAGCTCCAATTACATCAAATGCCACTTGATTTACAACTTCAGGCATAACTGGATTTACTTTTCCAGGCATTATTGAACTACCTGGCTGCATTGGTGGAAGATTTATCTCATTTAATCCAGCTCTAGGACCACTACTTAAAAGTCTTAAATCATTACAAATTTTTGATACTTTTATAGCAATTGATTTAAATCTTCCAGATATATGTACAAATGTACTTGTATCTTGAGTTGCTTCAATCATATCTCTTGCCATATAATAATCAGTTCCAGTTACAACTCTTAGATTTTTGATAACCAGTTCCTGATACTCTGGTTTTGTATTTATTCCAGTTCCAATTGCTGTTGCTCCAAGATTTACCTCTCTTAAAAGCTCTTGAGCTCTTGAAAGTCTTAAAATATCATCATCAATCATTGTTGCGTAAGTTTTAAACTCTTGCCCCAAAGTCATAGGAACTGCATCTTGAAGTTGTGTTCTTCCCATTTTTAAAATATCTTTAAATTCAACAGCTTTTTCATAAAAAGAGTCTCTTAAAATTTTTAAACTATCTTGCAACTTAAAAATTAGTTCATAAAGTGTAAGTTTAATTGCAGTTGGATAAGCATCGTTTGTAGATTGACTCATATTTACATGGTTATTTGGATGAATGATTTCATATGAACCTTTTTTATGCCCTAAAATCTCTAAAGCTATATTTGCAATAACTTCATTTGCATTCATATTTGTAGAAGTTCCTGCTCCTCCTTGAATAGGGTCAACTATAAACTGATCATGAAATTCACCAGCAATAATTCTATCACAAGCTTGAACAATAGCATCTTTTTGGATTTGTGTTAAATCTCCTAACTCAAAGTTTGTTAAAGCACAAGCTTTTTTAACTTTTGCAAGTGAGATAATAAAATTTGGGAAAAGGTTAATTCCAATTGTAGTAATATTGAAATTTTCTTTTGCTCTTAAAGTTTGAATACCATAATATTTATCATTTTCGATCTCTTTTTCACCTAAGAAATCTTTCTCTACTCTGTGTAAGTTATCCATTATAATCCTTTAAAAAATTTAAAAGATTATAGAATAATCCTACACAAAATAGTATTAAACTACTTTGTAATTAATTCATCAACAATTTTTACTAAATAGTTACTTGATATTTTTGCACTGCTATTTAAAAATTCATCAAAATCAAAATTTGCTTCACCATTAGCACTATCACTAATTGCTCTTAAAATAAAAAAAGGAACATTTAAAGCATCACAAACAACTGCAACACTTGCACCTTCCATCTCTAAAGCATCAGCTTTGAAAGTAGTTTCAATAAACTCTTTTCTCTCATTTGAATGAACAAATTGATCACCTGTTGCAATGATTCCTTCAATAACTTTTAGATTTTGATTAAGTGCAACTTTTTTTGCAATATCTAAAAGCTCTTTTGAACTATCAACAAAAACTTTTCCACCTGGAACAAAACCATTAGGATGTCCAAAAGCTGTTATATCCAAATCGTGTTGGCAAAGTTTTGTAGCAACTATCATATCACCAATATTAAGTTTTGGATTTATTGCACCTGCAACACCTGAGAAAAGAAGAGTATCACAAGAGAATTTTTGAATTAAAGTGCTTGCAGTTAAACTTGCAAATACTTTTCCAATTTTAGAGTGTGCAATTACAATATCTAAGCCTTTATAATTTACCTCATAATACTTATTATCAGCATACTCTATTGTTTTATAATCTTTAAAGAACTCTAAAAGAGGGTCAATCTCCTCTTGCATAGCTCCCATAATTGCTAATTTAGTCATTTAAAGCCTCAATAGTTTCATTTAAAGTTTTCATGTCAGATACATTTAAAGTTGGTTTTTCAGAGCTTTTTTTATTTAAACCTTTTAAAACAGCCCCATTTCCAAACTCAATATATAAATCAACTTTACTATCATGAGCCTTTATTGATTGTTTATATTTTACAGGGCTAATTAGTTGAGAAGATAATAATTCAATTGCCTCATCTTTTGTATTATAAACTTCAGCACTTACATTTGAAACAACATCCAAAAACTCATCATTTAAGTACTCAAATAAATAAGGTTTTAGATTTTCAACAGCACTTTGAAGTAGTTCACAGTGACTTGCAACGCTCATATCTAAAACTAATGCTCTTTTTGCACCAGCAGCTTTAAAAGTATCAACCAAAGACTCTAAATCAGCTTTAATACCAGCAAGTACAAGTTGCCCATCCATATTGTAATTTGCTGGCCAAACTTTTTTTCCAGCTTCTCTTTGCTCTTTACAAATAGTCTCAACCGTTTCATCATCTAAACCTAATAGTGCCATCATTCCAGCACCACCACCACTGCAAGCCTCAGTCATAAAAGTACCTCTTTTATTTACAAGCTCAATTGCATCTAAATAATCAATTGCACCAGCAGCAACTAAAGCTGAAAACTCACCAAGAGAGTGACCTAAAACAAACTCTGGTTCAATCTTACATCTCTCTTTAAAAACTGCAAGAGCAATTGAACTAACTAATAAAACAGCAGGTTGAGTAAACTCAGTTTTTCCTAAATTATCATTCTCTTCAAATAGAAGTTTTTCAAAATCTATATTTAATCTTTCACTTGCTTTTTTTACCATATCTTTTGCAATATCACTATTTTCAAAAAAATCTCTTCCCATTCCAATTGTTTGACTTCCTTGACCTGGGAAAATAAAAGCTACCTTTTTCATTCTAATCCTCTTTAAAAAATTTAAATTTCAAAACTATTTTTTAAAACTAATTGAGTTCTAAAAAATAGTTTTGCCCAAATGCATCTCAACACTTGGGCAAAAAATATAGTTTATCTAATCTTTGTGATTAGTGACAACCACATCCACCGTGTCCGCCACCAGTTCCACATCCACCACCGTGTGAATGTCCATGATCGTGCTCATCTGTACCACAGCTTCCACCACCACAACATCCGCCACCCATAGCAGCAAATCCACCAACAACACCTGATTGAATCTCTTCATCAGTTGCATCTCTTAAACTTAAAATTGCTACGCTAAACATTAAAGTTCTTCCAGCCATTGGATGATTATAATCAATTGTAACATTTGCATCATCAAAAGATTTAACAACTACTTGAATAGTCTCTCCATGCTCACCTTGACCATAAAGACTCATACCTTCAACTAACTCAATTCCTGCAAATTGCTCTCTTGGTAGAGTTTGAACTGCTTCAGAGTTATACTCACCATATCCATCTTTTGGCTCAACTAAAACATCTGCTTCTTCATTAGCAGACATTTTTACTAACTTATCTTCTAAACCAGGAATAATTTGACCTTTACCAGAAACAAACTCTAAAGGAGCTTGTCCAACATTTGTATCTAATTGTTCACCAGTTTTTGCATCTTTTAGAGTATACTCTATACCTATAACTTTATTTGCCATTTTAAATATCCTTTTATAATTTGTTTAAATTTATTTTTGCCTCTTTTGCTTCTTGACTATTTGGATAAAAATCAATTAAAGTATTATAAAAACTTTTTGCATTAACCTTATCATTTAAGTTCTCAAAAGAGATTGCACAGTGTAAAAGTAACACTGGCATATAACTTGCCTTATCATACAATATTGCAGACTTTTTAAAATATGAGATAGCATCTTCATACTTTTTTCTCTTAAACCACATCTCTCCTAAATAAAAATTACTTTCAGCTGGTTTATAATTTAATTCAACCAACTTCTCAAATTTAGGAATAGCGTAAGTATACATTTTTTCACCAAAATCTTTCTTTGCATCTTCCATTAACTTTGCTTTTTCTTCTGCAGTTTTTGGTTCAATTATTGAATTACTATTTTTATTTTGAACTGTTTTTTTATTGTCATTTAGTCCTAAAGCCTTTTTTAAAGCCTCATACTCTTCTTTTGTAACAAATTGATTCATATTATTTTTAAATTCGTTTGATGATACATATTCAGAATTTATCTTATTTAAAAGTTCTGTTAAACTTTTTATACTCTCTTTTAAACTCTCTATATCACTTTGATTTTGAGTTAAAGATGAAGATGTAGCATTTAATTTTTTAGAGTCACCTTCGTAAACAGAACTCAATCCATCTAATTTATTAGATAGAGTCTCTAAGGTAGTATTTAATTCTTCAACTTTTGAAGTTAGTTCACTTATATTTGATTGATTTTTTAAAATATGTTTTTCTGTGTTTGTAAGCCCATAAGTGCTACTTTTAGTCGCCTCATAAACCGAAACCTCTTGGGCTACGGTTATTGAAGCTATTAAAGTAAGTAATAGAAATTTTATTTTCATATAGCTCTTATTTTTCTAACTCTTGCTCAACTCTTCTGTTTTTTGACCAACAAGATTCAGTTTGTTCTGTACAAACTGGATTACTTTCACCTAATGATTTAATAGTAATATTAGCTTTTACACCATTATTTACTAAAATATTTTTAACTGCATTTGCTCTTTTTAAAGCTAAAGCATAGTTATACTCATCACTTCCTCTTTCATCAGCATTTCCATAAACAACAACTGTTGTTCCTGATTCTACTTTAGAAAGTTTTTTTGCATTGTTTACAGCTTTTTCTCTATTTTCATTTGTTAAAGTAAATTTATCATAATCAAAATACACATTCTCTATAAATACTCTCTCTCCAGCAATATTATAATAGCTACCTTTTTCAGATTTCTCTAAAATAGTTCCCTCTTTTACACCATCTGTTGAAGTTGTTTGTGCAGAATCTTCAGATCCTTTTGCAGTATTATTTGCATCTACTTCTTTTTGGCTACATCCAGCAGTAAATAGTAGTCCAGTAACTAATAACGAATAAAGTACCAGTTTTTTCATAATTTGTTCCTTAAAATAAATTTGACACAACATTCTACATAAAAAAACTTAATTTAAACTTGATTTCTACCAATCAATTGATTGAATTCTATTCCCTTTTAAAGGGAATAAATATGTTTTATCAAGGTTCAATCTTAGTATTCCAAGATAGCTTGAGTTATCAATTGTTCTTAAAAATAAAAGACTCTCTCCATCTTTTGAAAACTTTGGAAACTGATTTACTCCAGTTGCTGTTAATCTTTTTAAATCATTTGATTTAGTTGATGATAAATATAGATTAAAACTCTTTTTTTGGAACTGATTTTGTGAATCCCTACTAGAAAAAACTACTTTATCTTCGTATGTTGCAACTGAAGAGTTATTGTTACTATGAAAAACAAATCTCTCAACAGCACTCTCTCCTATTTTTTGAACAAAAATATTTGGATTACCTAATCTATCAGATACAAATGCAATTTTTTTATCACTATCTAAAAATTGACCACCAACATCTATTCCTGCATGAGTCGTAACTTTTGTTTTTTGTTTTGTTTTTAAATCATATAAAAATATATCAGCTTGCCCTTCAGGAGCTGCTGTTATTAAAATTTTATCTTCATTTTGATTGACATCAGAACAAACAATCATACCATCTGAGTCCATTATAAACTCTTTTGTACCTTTATATATATTTAATTTTACTAGTGTTGGTTTTTTGTAGTTGTATGTTGTATAAAATATTGTATCTTGTTTTGCATTTGCCCACTTTGGAAATAGATTTAAACCTCCACTTACAACTCTTGTTTTATAAGTTAAAGTATAATCTCCTATCATAATATTTGCTTTATTTGCACCATCATAAGCAGAAAAAACTACAAATTTTTCCATCCAATTTATACTTGGTGCTTTTATATAATCATTTGTTGATATTGAAGTTTTATGTGCTAAAAAGATATATCTATCTTCTAAATCTGTTGTATAATTTTTTTCTAAAACTAAAATATTTTTATTAATATCATATAGTTTTGTCATTAAAACATAATTTCCATTTTGCTCTTTTTTAGAGCTTAAATTTAAAAATAGATCAATACCATTATTTTTTAGTTCAATATAATTTGGATTACTTGAATAAGGGATAGAAGTCTCAAATGCACTAACTTCAAAGTTTCCACTTATATTTAAATCATCCACTACACCTTTTTTTATTTTACTTAAAATTAATCTCTCTTGACTAGAAGTATCAATAGATATAGAAATTTTTGGTTTAGATGCAATTTGTTTTACTATTTGAAGTTTTGCATCAACTGCCCATAGTGTATTTGCCATTAAAAATATTGTAAAAATTATTTTAATCATTTTTATCCTTTTGTTTAAATTCAACTTCGATTCGAATATTACCCTTTTTTGGTTTCGGATAGTTAATGGTTTTTTGAGTATCTAAAAATTTTTTTAAAGAGTTATCAAAAATCTCATTATTTGAAAATCTTAAAAAACTATAATCAAAAGTTCCATTTGAATCTATAGATATAATTACAACAGCTTTTAACTCTTTAGATTCACTTATAGGAGTCCATTTCGATAAAAGATTACTTATCTCTTTCATATACTCATCATCTTCTTGATTATCTCCACTTGATGAGCTATTTAAACTTGTTGATGTTTTATTATTTTCAAAAACTCTATCTAAAGATATTGGTTCTCTTTTCTCTTTTATAAACTCAGGTCCTTTGAATCTTTTTGGATCAATAGATTTTTTAATATTATTAATCTTTTCATCTTCTGTTTTTTTAGCAGTTTCACTAAAATTTGCAAATAGTGATTTTGCATCAAATTCTTTATTTGAAACAGAAGCTTCTTGTTGTTTTATAATTTCTGGCTCTTTTTTAATCTCTTGTTTTACAATTTTAGAAGTTTCTATTTTTGAAGATTTAGTTTCAAACATTTGTAAATCAATCTGTATAGATGTATCTTTAAAACTATAAACTTTTGTATCTGAAGAAGTTACATAAAATGATACAAATATTATAGTTATAAAATAGAGAGAAAATGCAATAAAACCACTAAGAAAAAAAGTTGAACTACTTTTCATTTTATCCATCAGTTACCAAAGAGACTTTAGTAAAACCAGCCTCTTTCACAGATTTTAAAACAAAAATAATATCATCATATTTTAAATTTTTGTCAGCTCTTATAGATACTATACTCTTTTGATCTTTGTTTTTTGAAAATAATAAAAAATCATCAGCAAAAGTCTTAATATCGTAGTTTTTTTTATTTAATACAATCTTTCTATCTTTTGTTATTGTAATAGTAATATTTGAAATATCTTGAATCTGTTTTGATTTGCTTCCTTGTGGAAGATTTATTGGTTCTTCAAACTCCATTACAGGAGCTGTTACCATAAGAATTGCTAGTAAAACTAACATAATATCAACTAAAGGTGTAATATTTAAGTCTGGTTTTTGGTTATAATCAAACAAATATTACCCTTTTGCTATTAGAATTTCAGATTGTGCTTTTAAATATACATTTAATTCATAAACTTTTCTAGATATTATTTGATGAAATGTGTAAGCAAATATTGCTACAAATATTCCAGCCGCTGTAGCAACTAAGGCTTCACTTATAGCTGGAGCAATAATAGAAAATGCAACTTTTGACTCATTTGTAAATTTAGCAAATGACTCTAAAATACCAACAACCGTTCCAAAAAGTCCAATAAATGGAGAAGTTGAAGAGATAATTGAAAGCCACGATAAGCCAACACTTGCATCTTTTATAGCATTTATTTCACATGCATTTAAAATCTCTTTTATATTATTTCCACCTGAACACTGATTTAATAATGATAGTGATGTAAATCTATTTTGTCCAGAAGTAAGTCCATCTAAAACCCTTTTTTCATTTTCAATGATTCTGTTTAGAGTGCTATTTCTATATAAAAATATCCAAAAAACAATAATTAAGTATATTGACAGCAGTGCTAATACTATCAAAGTAATAGCACTACTATTTGTCAAATAATTTAGTAATGTAGAAATCATATTTTTTTAAAGTGCAAAAGAGTTAATTTTTGCCTCAACTGCAGCAACTGAAACATTAGAGTCTTTAACAGAGTTAATTAACTCTTTAGCAGCTTCAATATTTTTTGCAATCTCAGAATCTTTTCCACTTGTTAATGCAATAGCACCATCTACTAGAACATCAACACTATTCTCATCTACTTTTACATGTCCCCAATTAATAGCGACAGCTTCAGTAGAATCAATTTTTTCAATAATAATCACACCCACAGTTAAAGTAGATATCAGTGACGAGTGCATTGGAAGAACTCCAAACTCACCCTCTTTTCCAGGAAGAGTTACACTCTTAACGTCACCACTAAAAATACTACCACTTGGAGTAACTATTGATAATTTAATTGTATCCATATTAGACCCTTATGGTTTATTTCATTTTTTCAGCTTTTGCTAAAACCTCATCAATTCCACCAACCATATAGAATGCCATTTCAGGAACATGGTCATATTTACCATCTAAAATTCCTTGGAAACCTTCAATTGTATCTTTAAGCTCAACATATTTCCCAGGACTTCCTGTAAATACTTCAGCAACGAAGAATGGTTGAGATAAGAATCTCTCGATTTTTCTTGCACGTGCTACAACAAGTTTATCAGACTCTGATAACTCATCCATACCAAGAATTGCAATAATATCTTGTAAATCTTTATACTTTTGTAGAACTGATTGAACACCTCTAGCAGTGTTATAGTGCTCTTGTCCAATAATATCTGCACTTAAAATTCTTGAAGTAGAATCTAGTGGATCAACTGCTGGATAGATACCTTTTTCTGCAATTTTTCTATTTAAAACTGTAGTTGCATCTAAGTGAGCAAAAACTGAAGCAGGAGCTGGGTCAGTTAAGTCATCCGCTGGAACGTAAACAGCTTGAACAGAAGTAATAGAACCTTTAGAAGTAGATGTAATTCTCTCTTGTAGTTTTCCCATCTCACTTGCAAGTGTTGGTTGGTATCCAACAGCTGAAGGAATTCTTCCTAAAAGTGCTGACATCTCAGATCCAGATTGAGCAAATCTAAAGATGTTATCAATAAACATAAGAACATCAAGACCTTTTTCATCTCTAAAGTATTCAGCCATTGTAAGACCTGTAAGTGCAATTCTATTTCTAGCACCTGGTGGTTCACTCATTTGACCATAGCACAGAGCAACTTTGTCAAGAACGTTTGAGTCTTTCATCTCATGGTAAAGGTCATTTCCTTCTCTTGTTCTCTCTCCAACTCCAGCAAATACAGAGTATCCTGAGTGTTTAAATGCAACGTTATGGATTAATTCCATAATAATAACTGTTTTACCAACTCCAGCTCCACCAAATAGTCCTACTTTTCCACCTTTTGAATATGGTGCTAAAAGGTCAACTACTTTGATACCTGTTTCAAACATCTCTGTTTTTGTTGATTGCTCATCAAAAGCTGGTGCAGATCTATGAATTGACCATCTTTCAACATCTGCAGGAATTGCAGCACCTTCATCAAC
The DNA here is from genome assembly GCF_041672065.1 of Aliarcobacter sp. Lineage (NCBI taxonomy): Bacteria > Pseudomonadati > Campylobacterota > Epsilonproteobacteria > Campylobacterales > Arcobacteraceae > Aliarcobacter > Aliarcobacter sp. The sequence continues at coordinate 24,994 of NZ_JBAZAH010000014.1, forward strand.
TGGATCACCAATAACATTGAAAATTCTTCCTAAAACTGCTTCACCAACAGGAACTTTAATAGGACCTCCAGTAGCAGTACACTCTTGACCTCTTACAAGTCCATCTGTCATATCCATAGCAATAGTTCTTACTCTACTATCACCAATATGTGCAGCAACTTCTAATACTAGTCTATCTTTAGTTTTGTCATCTAAAGTAACATCAATAGCTTCATTAATCTCTGGTAAATATCCGTCGAACTCAACGTCAACAACCGGACCCATTACCTGAATAATCTTACCTTTCATATAGGGCATCTCCTTCTTAAATTATTTTAATGCTTCAACACCACTGATAATCTCTATCAGCTCTGTTGTAATTGCAGCTTGTCTTGCTTTATTATACTCAACTGTTAAACTACTAACTTTCTCTTTTGCATTTTTACTAGCAGCTTCCATTGCTTGCATTCTAGCACTGTGTTCTGCAGCTAAAGAGTCAATTAGCGCATAATACATATTGAAATCAATATATTTATCAGTTAATTCTCTTAAAACTTCGTCATCATCATCTGGCTCAATATTCAGCATAGATGTAGTTTCAGTTATTTCAACTTTTTCTAAACTAATTGGTAAAAGTTCTCTTACTCTAATCTCTTGAGTAAGCATATTTAAAAATCCATTGTAAACAATGATTACTTTGTCAGTAACTTCATTTTTAAAATCTTCTACTGCAGCTTTTATGAAATCAGAAGCTTTTTCATAAGTTGGAGCCGATGATAATTCAATAGATTTTTGCTCTATGTTCTTACCTTGGAATGAGAAGAATTCAACTCCTTTTTTCCCAGCAGCTCTTAATCTTACATTTGCACCTAAAGATTCATAATCACTAATCATTTTACTTACAGTTTTAATAGTATGCATATTAAAACCACCACAAAGTCCCTTGTCAGCTGTTACAAAAACTATATCAACTGTTTTTGGAGTTGCATTTTGAACAAATGCTCTTCCTAGATTTCCATCTTCTTGAACTTTGCTAACTCGTGCTGCAATATCAGATAAAACTTCATTTATCTTAGCTGCATAACTTCTTGACTGTTCAGATAACTGTCTAGTTCTTGTAAGTTTTGCAGAAGATACAAGCTTCATAGCTTTTGTAGTTTTTTCTGTATTTTTAACACTTCCAATTTTTAATTTTATCTCTTTTAAGTTAGCCATAGACTAATCCTTAATTTGCATTAAATACAGTTTTAAACTCTTCTAATGCAGCTTTTAATTTTGACTCTGTGTTTTCATCAAGTTTTTGACTTGATTTAATTGCACTTAAAATATCTGAATATTTTTGCTCAATAAACAGATGTAACTCGTTTTCAAATCTTACAACATCTTTAACCGCAACATCATTTAAGTACCCTTTAGTACCAGCATAAATAATCACAATTTGTTTTTCAATAACAAGTGGTTTATTAACACCTTGTTTTAAAACTTCAACCATTCTTTGACCAAGTTCTAACTCTCTTCTTGTAGCTTCATCAAGATCTGATGCAAATTGTGCAAACGCTTCAAGTTCTCTATATTGAGCAAGTGAAAGTTTTAATGTACCAGCAACTTGTTTTGTAGCTTTAATTTGAGCAGCTCCTCCAACTCTTGAAACTGATAAACCAACGTTAATTGCAGGTCTAATACCTGAGTTAAATAGGTTTGTTTCTAAGAAAATTTGTCCATCAGTAATTGAAATTACGTTTGTTGGAATATATGCAGCAACGTCTCCAGCTTGAGTTTCGATAATTGGTAATGCTGTCATAGATCCAGCACCTTTTTCATCACTCATTTTTGCAGCTCTCTCAAGTAATCTTGAGTGTAGGTAGAATACATCTCCTGGGTATGCTTCTCTTCCTGGAGGTCTTCTTAAAATTAATGACATCTCTCTATATGCAACAGCATGTTTTGATAAATCATCATAAATAATCAGTGCGTGCTTTCCATTATCTCTAAAGAATTCACCCATTGTAACACCTGTATATGGTGCTAAGAATTGTAATGTTGCAGAATCAGCAGCTGATGCATTTACAACAATTGTATAATCCATAGCTCCAGCATCTTCTAATGTTCTAACAACAGAAGCAACTGAAGATGATTTTTGTCCAATTGCAACATAAATACAAACAACATTTTCACCTTTTTGATTTAATATTGTATCAATAGCAACTGTAGTTTTACCAGTTTGTCTATCTCCAATAATTAACTCTCTTTGTCCTCTACCAATTGGAACTAATGCATCAATTGCTTTAATACCAGTTTGTAATGGCTCGTGAACAGATTTTCTTGACATAATACCAGGAGCTTTCTCTTCAACATATCTTGTTTCAGTTGCGTTAATAGCACCTTTACCATCAATTGGTTCACCAAGTGCATTTACAACTCTTCCAACTAGTGCTTCACCAACTGGAACCTCAAGAAGTTCACCTAATCTTTTACAAGAAGTACCTTCTCTAAGACCTAAACCTTTTCCAAGAACAACGATACCAACTGAAGACTCTTCTAAGTTTGCAGCCATACCTTTTTCACCGTTCTCAAACTCAACCATTTCACCAGCCATAACATTTTTAAGACCGTAAACTTGAGCAATACCATCTGCATAAGATATAATCTTACCAGTTTCGTTTACATCTACATTTAATTCAAAGTTATCAATTCTCTCTTTAATAATTGAACTGATTTCATCTGCTTGAATTTTTGCACCCATTCAAATTTCTCCTTTATAAGTTCTAAACTGCTTTTAAAATATGATCGATTAACTGAGTTTTTAATCTATCTTTAGAGAAAGATATTTCAACACCTAGTCCATCTATATCAACTTTAATTCCATCATAATCACAAACATTTTGAGATAATGAAAGTTTCACATCAAATTTCTTACTAAATTGTTCTTCAATTGAACTAACACTTTTAGCTGGAAGCTCTTTATTTGTATAAATAACTCCAATAAAACTATTATTTAGTTTTGCAATTTGATTTTTTAATTCTGCTGCAACAAATGGAATAATATCTAATCTTCTCTTTTCACCAAGAAGTTTGATAAAGTTTTCCAAAGATTTTTCAGGTTTTTCAACCATCGATAAAATAAAATCTACTTTGGCTGTTTCATTTACAGTTGAAGATGCTATTATAGATTTAAACTTATCATTTAAAAAAGCTTTTGCAACACCATCTAGCTTTTCACTAAAACTCGTAATTTCACCAAGATCTCTTGCTTCAAGCAATGCTTTTACATATCTTTTTGCTATTAAATCCTTCATTATGCTACCTTTTTAAGAACAATGTTTACTAACTCATCTTGTGATAAATTAATAGTATCTGAATTTAATAGCTCTTCAAGAATTGAAGCTACAACATCTTTTTTTACTCTTGAAAGTTCAACTTTCATCATTTCATCAAAATTTTTATTTAAATTTGCAATTTCTGCTTCAACAGCAACTAAAACTTTTTGTTTTATCGCTTCTACATCAGATTTTGCACCTTCAACAATCTCAGCTGCAATTCTTTTTGCATCTTCTGATTTTTTAATTGCTTCTTGTTTTTTCTCTTCTGAAGCTCTTTTAGTATCTTGAACTTTATCAAGTTCAGCTTGGATACTCAAAGTTCTATTTGAGAAAAATGCTTTAATTCTATGAGCAAGTAAATACCATAAAATCGCTGCGAATATAACAAAGTTAACGGTTCTTTGAACTATATCATAGTTCGTTTCCGCACCTTCACTTGCAAATAATGCAACTGGAACCATAGCCATAGCTAATAATAATCCTTTTATCATTATCACTTCCTAAATCGAGTTTAGCTTGTTTTTCAAGCTATTATTAAATTGAGGCATTGATGACAATAAAGAGACTTTTAAATTCTCTGCTTCACTTTGTAAGCTATTTTTAAATTCAGCTACTTTTGTATCTAAATTTAATTTTTCACTTGCAAGTTTAACATCAGCACTATCTTTAGCTTCTTTGTAAGCTTGCTCTCTAATAGCTGCTGCTTCTCTTTTAGCTTTTGAGATAATCTCATTAGCTTCCACTAAAAGCTCATCAACATCACTACTGTTTGATTTTGCTTCTTCTAAATCACTTTTAATTTGAGCTGATCTCTCATCCATGTGATTTAATAGTGGTTTGAATAGACAACTATTAAGTCTAGCAACAACTAAAAGAAAGATGATAGCTGTGCTAAGCATTAGTATAGGACTTATGTCTAACATTCATTCCTCCATATTTTTACAGTTTAGTTTAACTAAAACGCTTAAATTCTATCAGAATATTCTATAAGGAAATATTAAAAGTGTAAAAATTTATATTTTTTTTGTATTATTGTAGATTTAAGTAACTAATTATTCTATCAATATCATCCTGGGAATTAAAAGTTATTTTAATTGAGTTTTTATCAAGCTTTGCTTTTATTTTGTCATTTTTTAAAACTTTCAAGAAATTATTTAAAACCTCAGTATTGTAACTATTAGTAACATTTTTTTTCTCATTTATATCTTTACTAATTTTTTCTTCTTTTATATCTTTTATTAATTTCTCAACCTCTCTAACAGACAAATCTTCACTAATTATTTTATCGCAAAGTTGTTTTTGAATATTAGGATCTAAGCCTATCATTACTTTTGCATGACCAGCGCTTAATTTTCCAGAAGATAAAAATTGTTGAACATATGAACTTAACTGTAAAAGTCTTAAAGTATTTGTAATTGAAGCTCTACTTTTAAATACTTTTTTTGATAACTCTTCATGTGTAATATTATGTTCATTTATAAGTTGTGCATAACAAAAAGCTAACTCTATTACATTTAAATCCTCTCTTTGAATATTCTCTATTAAAGCATGCTCTCTTAATTTTAACTCATCAATGTTTGTAATAATCGCACTAATCTCTTCCAAAGATGCTAATTTGTGAGCTCTAAGTCTTCTCTCACCTGCAATTAAAGTATATCTTCCATTATCATTTTCAACAACAACAATGGGCTGTAAAAGTCCATGCTCTTTTATAGAGTCACTTAACTCTTGAAGTTTTGTCTCATCAAAGACTTTTCTTGGTTGATTTGGATTTGCATCAATTAATGCTACTTCAATCTTTTTAACACCACTACTATTTGAGTTTGAATTTGAATTTTCATAAGCAGTTTCAACTTCTCCTAAAAGCTCACCTAAGCCTCTTCCTAGTGCCATTTTACCACCTAATTTCATTTTTTCTATCCTATTATTGCTTTCGCTAAATTTTCATAAGCTTTAGTTCCAATACTTGTTACATCATAAAGCATGATTGGTTTTCCAAAACTTGGACTCTCTGCTAATTTTATATTTCTTGGAATTACAATATAAGAATCATCTCCTAGTTTAAATAACTTACTTTCAAAATGTTGTGCCAAATCAGCAAAAACCTGTTTTGAAAGGTTGTTTTGCGAACTATACATTGTTGGTAAAAAACCTTTTATTTCAAGATTTTTATTTATAGTTTGTCTAACTAATTTTATTGTATTTAATAGCTGTGCTAAACCTTCAAGTGCAAAAAATTCACACTGGATTGGTATTAATACAGATGTTGAAGCACCTAAAGTATTTATTGTAATTGGTCCTAAAGCTGGAGGTGAATCTATTATTATATAATCGTATTCATCTTTTACAGTATCTATTTTTCTTTTTAATACAAGCTCTCTCTCTTTTGTATTTTTATAAAACTCTTTTTCAATACCAACAAGACCAATATTAGATGGAGCAACTTTTAAGTTATCTATTTCAGAGTCTAAAATTATTTCAGAAAGCTCTTTTGTTCCAAGCATAACATGATATATATTATATTCATAAGTATCTCTATGAAAACCTAAAGATGTTGTTGCATTTGCTTGTGGATCTGCATCAATTAATAACACTTTTTTCCCATCCAGTGCAAGTGCTGCACTAAGATTAACAGCTGTAGTAGTTTTACCTACTCCACCTTTTTGATTTGCTATTGAAATAATCTCTGTCATCTTAAACTAAATACCTTTTTATCGTTAATTTGTATAGAACCATCACCATTTAAAATTGCATTTTCAAGTGAAACTTTGATACCATCAATTGTTGCTTGAAATTTTTTTGAATGTCTAAATTCTACCTTAAAAAGACTAAAAATTTCCTTCCATTCAATTTTTTTAGAAATATTTTCAAAATACTCATTTAAAAGTTCCTCAATATCTATTTTTATATCCAATTTTCCAAAATCACTATTTGGTTCTTTTAAATTGATTCCAATACCACAAAAAAGAAGATCTTTTGTTGTTGAAGTAATTGCTCCACCAATTTTTTTATTTTCTATATAAAAATCATTTGGCCACTTTAAAAAAACTCTTGAACCTTTTTGTGCAAATATCTCTTTTAAAATATATGTAAAATATATACTAGCACTTTGCAAAGGTAAATCGTTTGGTAAATCGTTTTTATTTAAAGCAAAAGAGAAAAATAGATTTCCAATAGCTCCTTGCCAACTATTTCCTCTACTTCCTATTCCATTAGTTTGTATATCTGCAACAACACAAATAGGCTCTTTGTAACCATTTTTGCTAACATAATCTTTTAAATAAAGTTGTGTTGAATTAACTGTTTTTAATCGTATAAATTTCATTTGCAAATTATATATAATTTTATTAAAAGAGTATATTAATTATAATCAAAACTTTTAAAGGAGAATTTTAATGCTAGACCCTGTTTTACCGATTGCTTTATATTTGTTATTTGGTTACTTATATAAAATATTTTTTCAAGATAATTCAAAACAACTTGTAGATTTTATTATCTATTTTTCTCTTCCTGCAATTGTTTTTTCAAAAATTTATCCTTTGGATTTAAATTTTGATCATTTACTTCTAATTTTAATGTTTAATGCAATTATTCTATTTAATTTATTACTATCTTTTTTAATTGGTAAACTTCTTAAATTAGAAAAAATTTATCTTGCTACTTTTATGATTATGGCAACTTTTGGAAATACCTCATTTATAGGTTTTTCTTATATTGATGCTTTTTATGGACAAGATTTTATAGTTTATGGACTTATTTATGATATTTTTGGTTCATTTTTACTTTTAGTTTCTGTTGGTATGTTTATAATTACTTGGGGAAGTGGAAGAAAAAATAGTATCTTTACTATTTCAAAATCAATCTTTTTATTTCCTCCTATGATAATATTTTTTGTAACTTTAATTGCAAAAAACTTTGAAATTCCAAACTTTTTAATACATACAACAGATAATTTAGGCTCAACTTTAGTTCCTATTGCAATGATTGCTATTGGAATGAAACTTCAATTAAAAAATATATTTTCAAAACTTCATATTGTAACAATAGCTGTAATTTTAAAGATGATTTTTGTTCCTATAGTTGTCTTATTTTTATTTAACTATTTTTATAATTTAGATGAAACTTGGATTAAAGTTACAATTATTGAAGTTGCAATGCCACCAATGACTATGGCAGCAGTTTTAGCTATAAAAGGTGGCTTGGATGAGAAAATTGCTATAAATAGCTTAGTATTAGGTGTTATTTTAAGTCTTCTAACAATTACACTATTCACAACGCATTTAGCATAAATTACAAAAGCATTTATATGCTTTTGTAATTACTCTAAAATATCTCCAACTTCCAATCTTTGACCTCTAATATACTCAACAGCATTTATAGCTTTTTTAGATGGAGCTTGAATTGTTTTAATTTTTAATGTTCCAGTCAAACATGCAACAATAATATAATCTTTTGATATCTCTAAAATTTTTCCAGCTTCATTTTTTGAACTCTCTTCAATAAGCTCAATATCCTTTATTTTTAGATCAGATTTTAAAAATATTGTTGGCCAAAAAGAGTAAGCTTTATATTTCAAAAATAGTTTTTTTGCATCAAAAAAATCTACTAATCCATCCTCTTTTTTAATCTTTTTACAAAAACTAGCTTCACAGTTGTTTTGTTTTAATGGTCTTATATTTTCAAAATTATTTAAAGTTGTAATTGTAAGTTTAGCTGCTAAAATTGATAGTTTTTCAAATGCTTCATCTACAAGTAAATTATTATTTCTTAAATATGAAAATCCCAAAATATCTCCACAATCAAGTCCCTCTTCCATAAACATAGAAGTAACTCCTAGATATTTATCATCATTTAAAATACCCTCTTGAATAGGACTAGCTCCCCTATAATTTGGTAAAATTGAAGCATGAAGATTTATACAAGGAGCAATATTTAAAATATCTTTTGGAAGAATTTGTCCATAAGCTGCAACAATAATAAAATCTGGTTTTAAATCTAAAATTGATAAATATGCAACTAAATTATCTTTTAGTTTTTTTGGTTGAAAAATAGGTATATCTAAAGAGTTATCGATACAAAACTGTTTTATATGAGGAGGTGTAAGAAGTTGTTTTCTACCTACTGGTTTATCCTCTTGAGTGAAAATTCCAACAACTTCATACTTACTTGCTAAAAGCTCTTTTAAAATCTCAGTAGCATAAGATGGTGTTCCCATAAATAAAACTTTTTTGCTCAAAATATATCCTTATTTTTTAAATAGTGTTCCACTATTATGTATATTATTTAATAAAAAATCATAAGCATTTTTTAAATCAAATCCACTACTTAGATACATAGGAATATTTTTTTGCATTAAAAAATCTGCTGCTTTTAGTTTTGTTACAATTCCACCTGTTGCAAATTTTGAATTGGCACTTGGTTTTTTATCAAGCTCTTCAGAGCTTATTTCATTTACAATTTTTTGAAGTTGTGCATCACTAAACTCTCTTGGATTTTTATTATAATATCCATCAATATCTGTTAAAATTGCAAGCATATCGGCTTTAAAATAGTGTGTTACATAAGCTGCTAATTGGTCATTATCCCCTATTAACTCTTCTGTTGAGATAACATCATTTTCATTTATTATTGGCAAAACACTGTTTTGAAGCAATATTTCCATAACATTTTTTGCATTTTGACTTCTTTTTCTTGAATCAAAATCATCTGCAATAAATAGCATTTGAGCAGCTATTATATTATATTTTGAAAACATCTCTTGATAAGTTTTCATCAATTTTGGCTGACCAATTGCTGCAAGAGTTTGTTTATTTGCTAAAACTGTTTTATCAAGTTTTAACTCTGTATAACCAGCTCCAACAGCACCCGAACTTACCAATATTACCTCTAAATTTTTCTCTATTTTTAATTTTGCAATAAGCTCAACTAAATTTTGCATTCTTTGAATTGCTAATTCATTATCTTGAGTTAAAACAGCAGTTCCTACTTTAATAACTAACCTTTTCATCTACTTTCCTTGCATTCCATATAGTGCAAATGTTAGAGCTTTTATATTTGTCTTATTTAAAGATGATATTGGTAAAACAAAATATGGTTTACTACTATCATACTTTGAGAATATTAAATCTTGCACAAAATATGGCAATTCTTCATCAAATTTAAACTCATTTTTATTACTAGCTTCTAAATTTAACTCATTTAAAAAGTTTTTAATATCCTCTTTTAAATCTTCTCCATAATAAGCATCTATTTTACTTAAAGCTATAGCAAAATTTCTTTGTGACAACTCTTTGGAAAATTTTTGCAACTCCTCTTTTAACACTTTATATTGTTCAATCATTGTTCTATAGTTTGCAACATCAATTACAAACAGAAGTGTTTTTGTTCTTTCAATATGTCTTAAGAACTCTAATCCAAGCCCTTTTCCTTCGCTAGCACCATCAATAATTCCTGGAATATCAGCCATAACAAATGAGCTATAATCTCCAACATTTACAACTCCTAGTTTTGGAGTTAAAGTTGTAAACTCATAGTTCGCAACCTCTGGAGTAGCATTTGAAGTTACAGATATTAAAGTAGATTTTCCAACATTTGGATAACCTACAAGTCCAACATCAGCAATTAATTTAAGCTCTAATCTTATATTTCTAGTAACTCCTGGAAGTCCTGGTTGAAAATATGTAGGTGCTTGATTTCTCGAATTTTTAAAGTGAACATTTCCAAGTCCACCTTTCCCACCCTCTAAGAAAAGAACCTTCTCTCCAGTTTCAAGCAAATCAAATAAAACTTCATTTGTGTCATCATCAATTACCTGTGTTCCTGGAGGAACAATTAAAACTAAGGGTTCAGCAGATTTTCCTGTTTTTTGTCTTCCCATTCCAGGTTGACCTTTGTCGGCTTTAAAAACTCTTCTTCCTTTATAAAAAGATAGAGTATCTGTATTATTATCTACTAAAAAGTAAACATCTCCACCTTTTCCACCATCTCCACCATCAGGACCACCCTGAACTATAAACTTCTCTCTTCTAAAAGATGCACAACCTTGCCCACCTTTTCCACTACTTACACTAAATCTTGCACTATCTATAAACATAGTTTTCCTTTATAAATAAAAAAAGGGTGTATGGCAAAGCATACACCCTTTTTCAAAAAGCTAAATCTCTTATTTACGAAGCAGCGTAAACAGAAACTTTTTTTCTTTTTTTATCTTTAATTTCAAATTTAACAACACCGTCAATTAAAGAGTAGATTGTATGATCTTTACCCATTCCAACATTGTTACCTAAATGAACTTTTGTTCCTCTTTGTCTAATAATGATGTTTCCAGCACTTACAACTTCTCCACCATATTTTTTAACTCCAAGTCTTCTACCAGCTGAGTCTCTATTATTTTGAGTACTACCTTGACCTTTTTTGTGAGCCATTTTATTTCTCCTTAAATTTGATTATTGCTTAAGCAGCAATTTTTGTAATTCTAATTTTTGTGAAGCTTTGTCTAAAACCTCTTTTAAGCTTAGAGTCTTTTCTTCTTCTTTTTTTATAAATTACAACTTTTTTCGCTCTGTTTACACCAGTTCCATCAAGAACTACTACTGCTTCAACTTTAGCATTAGATACTGCATCTCCAGTTTTTAATTCACCGTTATTTACAGCTATAACATCAGTTATCTCTAAAGTCTCTTTTGCAGCTTTTCCAGTGTAATCAATATCTAAAATATCACCTTCAGATACTTTGTATTGTTTCCCACCACATTTGATAATTGCGTACATCTTCTTTTCCTCTTATTTTTTACAAGCATAATTTTGGCTTAATTTATACTATCTTTTTAATTTAGAACGGGAATATTAGCTAAGATTTTATTAAAGTT